>JAITVU010000040.1 GCA_031285645.1 Oscillospiraceae bacterium
TTCCTGCTCAGTACCAGCATGCCTTTTCCTCCTTGATTTTACGGCGCGCCCTGTATCATGCTCAGCCGCATAGCGTCGCGCAAATAAAGCTGACTTTTCCGGGGCAACAAGGCTTGAAGCAACGCCCTTTCAAACTTTTAGCCGCATTATTCTTCCCTGTTTCCGCCAATCCTGTCATGGATGAGCGGTCTTTCCGGCGGCTTTTCATTTCCGATAGTAACAGCGGCGCCCAGTACGGCCCGCGCCGCCTCAATCCCCTGCGCATCCGCTGCGTATAAAAGGGCGATTGTATCACCGCGTTTTACGCACGCGCCGGTTTTATGCTTCAATACAATCCCGGCGCTGTGGTCAATGGCGCTGTCCTTATCCGCCCGGCCCGCACCTAAAAGCATGGACGCCCGCCCGACGCCCTCGGCGTCCATATGCGTGATGTAGCCGTCTTCCGGTGCCTTAAACGCCCCTGTCGCCGCCGCTGTGGGAAATTTGGACGGATCGCGGATATACGAGGCGTCACCGCCCTGCGCCTCGACCAGTTCGCAGAGCTTTTCGATCGCCGCGCCGTCTTTGAGCGCCCGCCGCGCCCGATCCCGGCACACATTTATAGAATCTTCCCCCGCAAGGTACAGCATATTCGCCGAAAGCTCAACACAAAGCGCCGCGAGGTCCCCGGGCCCTTCCCCGCTGAGAACCGCTACAGCCTCAATAATCTCAAGCGCGTTGCCGATATTGTATCCCAGGGGCGTATCCATATCGGTAATCAGGGCGACGGTCTCCCGCCCTGTCGCCTGCCCGATCGATACCATTTCCCCGGCCAGGGCGCGCGCGTCGTCCAGTGTTTTAACAAACGCGCCGCTGCCCATTTTGACATCCAGAACAATCGCGTCGGCTCCGGCCGCTATTTTTTTGCTCATAATGCTGGACGCGATCAGCGGTATGCTGTCGACCGTGGCCGTGGCGTCCCGCAAGGCGTAGAGCTTTTTATCCGCCGGCGCCAGATTCCCCGATTGTCCGGCAATGCTGATGCCGGTTTGCCTGACACAATTCAGGAATTCATCGCGCGCAAGCGCCGTGCGGTATCCGGGAATGGACTCAAGCTTGTCAATGGTGCCGCCCGTGTGTCCAAGGCCGCGCCCGGACATTTTGGCGACCGCAACGCCCAGCGCGGCCACAATCGGCGCGACGATCAGCGTCGTTTTGTCCCCGACGCCGCCGGTGCTGTGTTTATCCACCTTTACCCCCGGTATGGAGGACAGATCGACCGTATCGCCCGAGCGCGCCATGGCCAGCGTCATGCGCGCCGTCTCACGGGCGTCCATCCCGGCAAAGCAGATGGCCATCGCCATGGCGGCGGCCTGATAATCGGGAATGACATCTTTTGTGTAGCCCTCGATAAAAAAATCAATTTCACTGTCCGCGAGGCTTTGGCCGTGTCTTTTTTTGGCAATCAGGTCCACCATTCTCATTGAGTACACGCTCCTCCGTCCTGTTCTTACAGGCTCAAACACCGGACGCCCGGCAACACTGTCAGCCGTTCAAAACAAAGCTATGCGGCAGCAGGTCGCCGAGTTTATGCACGGTGTAATCCGTTGTGCTCCTGGCCACGATTACACCGATGTCAAGCCCAAATTCGGCCAGGGCCTGCCGGCACATGCCGCACGGCATGGCCAGGGTGGAGAGCGTTTCATTTTCCTGTTCCGCGCCGCCGACAACGGCGACGCTTTCGAAGTCCCTCACCCCCTCCGACACCGCTTTAAAAAGCGCGGTTCTCTCGGCGCAACAGCACACGGGGTAGGAGGCGTTTTCAACATTGCAGCCCCTGTATACCGTTCCATCCCGCGACAAAAGAGCGGCGCCCACCCTGAATTTCGAGTATGGGGCGTACGCTTTTTGGCGCGCGTCCAGCGCGGCCTGAATCAATGCCGGTGTGTCCACATCATCCCTCCCCGTTACAAAAAACGGCTTATTTTACGCTTTAACCTTTTCCCAGAAAGAACGGCCCTGCGTCTCCACAGGCAAGCCGAAAAAATCCAGAACCGTGGCCGCGATATCGGCCATCGTTTCTCTTGTGCCCAGATTAACGCCCGCCTTGACGCGCCCGCCATAAATAAGCATGGGCGTGTACTCGCGGGAGTGGTCGGTTGAGGGCGTGGCCGGGTCACATCCGTGGTCGGCCGTTATGATTAAAACGTCACCCGGCCCCAACGCGCTTAAAAAAGCCGGCAGCCAGTCATCAAAGGCCGCCATGGCGGCCGCATAACCGTCGACATCATTGCGGTGGCCGAACAACATATCAAAATCCACCAGATTGACAAAGCACAGGCCCGAAAAATCGTCGCCCACTCTCGATAATGTGGCCTCCATCCCCTCGGCGTTGCTGTGGGTCGGGTAAGAGCGCGAAACGCCCCTTCCGGCAAATATATCGGATATTTTCCCGACGCCGATGACATCAAGGCCGTTGTCACACAGGCTGTCCAACATGGTGCGCCCGGGCGGGGGAAGCGCGAAGTCGCGCCTGTTCGCCGTGCGCGCATAATCGGGAAAATCACCGGCAAAGGGGCGGGCGATGATCCTTGACACGGCGTGCGCCCCCTGCATAAAAGCGCGCGCCTTCGCGCAGATATCGTAAAGGCTCTCAATGCCGACAACGTCTTCATGGGCGGCAATCTGCAAAACGGAATCCGCCGATGTGTAAACAATCAAAGCGCCGGTGCGGACATGCTCGCGCCCATAATCGGCGATGACCTTTGTACCCGAATAAGGCAGGCCGCACAGCACGTCGCGGCCCACGGCCCGGGCCAGGCCGTCCAGGAGCGGACGGGGAAAACCCCCGGGATATGTGGGAAAGGGCTTTTCTGTAATAAGCCCGGCAATTTCCCAGTGGCCGACTGTCGTGTCCTTGCCCACACTCTTTTCCGCCATGCGGGCAAAGCTTGCCCGAGGCGCGCTCACGCCCGCGCCCCCCTTTGTCCCGGCAATATTAAAGAGGCCGAGATCGGTGAGATTCGGCGCCCGAAAGGCCGCGCTCCTGGAGATGGCATAAAGCGTGTCGCTGCCCGCATCCCCATAAACCTCCGCGTCCGGCGCCGCGCCGATGCCGAAACTGTCGAGCACCATTAAAAACAGGCGCTTTTTCATGAATACTCCTCCGCCCTGCGGACTCGTCAATATCCGCCGCCGTCCTCATTTTTAAGTAATTTAATAATGCGGCTCGTCCCGAGGCGCTGCGCACCGGCATCAAGAAATTTTTCCGCGTCCTCAAGCGACGTTATGCCGCCCGCCGCCTTAATCCTGACATCCGGACCAATGTTGCCGGCAAACAGAACAATGTCGCGCAAGGTGGCGCCGCCCGTCGAAAAACCGGTGGATGTCTTAATAAAATCCGCGCCGGTCTCGGTGACAATGCGGCACATTGTGATCTTTTCAGCATCCGTGAGGAGGCAGGTCTCGACAATGACTTTGAGAACCCGGCCCTCACAGGCGCTTTTGACAGCGGTGATTTCATCGGCGACCGCATCGCAAAGCCCGTCTTTGAGCCAGCCGATATTGATCACCATGTCGATTTCATCGGCGCCGTCCAAAACAGCGCCCGCGGCCTCAAAAACCTTGGCGGCCGTGGTCGCGTAGCCATTGGGAAATCCGACGACAGTACAGATCCTGACGGCGTCCCCGGCATATTCCTTCGCCCTTGCCACATAACCGGGCGGCAGGCAGACGCTGGCCGCCTCATAGTGGATGGCGTCGTCAATGACTTCCGCGATCTGCGCCCAGGTTGCGTCGACCGACAGCAACGTGTGGTCGCAGGCGTTTAAAATCCTTTTGATGTCCATAACCAGTCCTTCCTATTCTCCGCCCGGCCGCAATGCACCGCCCCGGCAAGCGCTTAATGCCAAAAACGCACGCGCAAACCGGCGTTTTCATAACCGTTTATTCCGCAATGTTCTCCGGGGGATAAATACCGTTGGCGGCATACAGGATATACTCGTCGTTGCCGCTTTCTCTGGCGGCATTAATCTGAATATCGACCTTTTCCTTTGTCATCGGGACAACGCCCGCCGGGCTCGCGCCGAGCATGGGAATGATATTGGCGGGCGGCGTAACGGGCTGGCTTTTAGCGTAATTGAGCACTTCCTGCACCATCTTTGACAAATCCGTCGCGGGCCTTGTGACAGTCACGCCCTCCGCCAGATATCCGGTTTCAAGCAGCTCGGGCAAAATGCCGAGCACAATATTCTCGCATATGGCCAAAGGGTTG
>JAITVU010000059.1 GCA_031285645.1 Oscillospiraceae bacterium
CTCCATCACATCGTCCGCGCCGCGCCAAAAGCCGCATACGCGCAGCGCGTGGCTCAGGCATATTTCCGTGCAGGCGAAACAGTTTTTGCACCGTTCCCGGTCAATGACGGCCCCGTCGCCGACAGTGATGGCTTTTTCCGGGCATATGGCGGCGCATTTACCGCATTGCACGCATCTTGTTTGCTGGTAAACAAGCTCGGGCCGGTTTTTTTGCGATTCCGGCGAGTGACACCATTGACACGAAAGCGGGCAGCCTTTTAAAAACACAGCCGCGCGAATCCCCGGCCCGTCATGCGTGGAAAACCGGTCGATGTCGAATAATAATCCCTGTTCCATAGTACTCCTTAAAGGCGCGGGCGTGAAGCCTGCTTGACAATATGTAGTATGAAAGCTATATAATTATAGCTAATTATATCTTATTTAGCAAACGACCAATAATAAAAGGGGGAGACATTAATGAAAGTTCTGGAAAGCTACAGTCACATCAAGGGTTTTAATCACGAACCGGATTTCACAACCTACAGCGATGAGCAGATGAATCGGGAGCTCGGATACGCAAAGAGGCTGGGGCTCAACAGCTGCCGGCTTTTCATGCCGATCCGTTTCTGGCAAAAAGACCGGGAGGGTTTCCTGGCCAAACTGCTTGACTTTGTGCGGACAGCTTACACATACGGTATTACCACAACCCCCATTCTCCTTATGGCCTACTTTACCGGGGACCAAACCCCCTACTGGGTGAGCGACGATCCCGAACCGCCGATTCCCGGCTGCTATTACAAGGAGAATTATCACATCGGCGAGGCTTACGTCACCGATGTGATCAACCTGCTGAAGGATGAACCCGGGTTGCTTTTCTGGGACTTGATGAACGAACCCAGCTGGCACGGCTTTATCATCAACATCACCGACGAGGCCGAAAAAAACCGCAGGCTGGATATGGTCTGGGCGTTTGTCCATCATTTTCTCAGCTTTGCGCGGGCGCTTGATCCTGTCAACGCCATCGGCATCGGGCACACATTTATCGAGGACACCGAGCGGAGCAAAACAGGCGAGCTTGTGGACATCATCATCTTCCATGATTACCTTGAAACGCGCTCGCGCGTGGAGGCCTCCTGCAAGCGCGCGCTGGAGCTTTCCCAAAAGTACGGCAAGCCGGTTCTGAACAATGAAATGGCCTGCCTTTGCCGCGCGAATCCCTATGACGTGGCCATAGAAATCCATGACCGATACAACATCGGCTGGTATATTTTCAAGCTGATGATAGAGGGCGGATGGCAGGGCGTACACGGCGTTTGCTACCCGGACGGCACGGTGAGGGACCCCTCCATCGTGGCGGCGATTCTGGGCTTTTTCCGAAACAGGGGAGAAGACGCCGTGTATCCCGATCTCAACAAGGAGCATTTCGCGGAGAAAGCGATTGCCTTCGCGAAGGACGCGCTTGACCGCAACGCGCCCGCGGCCGATTTGCTGGAGGCGGCGGAGTACATAGCCAACCTGCTTGAAGGCGGCGAGCTTGTGCCCATGGCGTACCCGCCCAGCGCCAGAATCGCCGCTTACCGCCGTATGGACAGTCCCCGCGTCCCGGAACTGCGCGCATGGCTTTATGAACTTGTTGAGACCTTACGCGCCGCCTGCCAGCTTGTTTAATTGCCGCGGCTGAATATGGAGGATGTGGATACGTCCTTTTAAGTATTAAGAAAAATCTTTAGCCCTGATCAGGTCGGCAATGTAGTCAAGGCGGAATTTCATCAAATCGGTCATGATACCCTCGTGGCGGGTGATGTTTTCCCGAAGCGAGATAATAAACTGGTCGTCCCCGGTGAACGCGCGCCACTGCGGCATGGGTGCGCCGTCGGCGTCGTTCCCGTTGGGATCGCCTGTTTTGGCGAAATTGGTCCAGTAGTTGCACATGATCCTGGCGAGGTCGTAGTGGGCCCCCGTGAAGGGCCGCCAGCATTTTGCCAGCGTCTCGAAGGCGAACCAGAGGTCTGAGGAGTGGAAAGCGCCGGGATTGTCCCAGCCGGGTATGGTCGGCTCGAAACGATAGCAGTAATTGTTTTTCCTGCCGAGTTCATGCTGTTTTAGCGCAAAGGCGATGCTGTTGACGCATCGTCCAAGGAAAACATCGTCCGATGTGTAGAGAGCGCGGGCCTCCTCGTCGGTTTTAACATTGCACAGCTTGAGGAAATCGTCCGCGCGTTCTCCGTATATCTTTTTTGCGGCGGCCTCAAACTCATCGAGTGTTTTGATGGCGCCTGTTTGCAGATTGTCGTACTCGGCCCCCGTATACCCGAACATATAGGGCATGTCGGGATGCTCGTTTCGCAGGATCACGTCGGTCGGATCCATAGTCAGGAACTTGCCGTCGATAATAGGGCCGTAGATGAGGGGCCCCGTCAGCTTGCCGGCGGCTTCGGAGACGGTTTTGGCATCCAGTTTGCGCGCCTCGGCGAGGGATGTCACACCCAGCAGGGCATAGAAATCCGCGGCCACCTTTTTCGCCTCGTCCAGATAAAGGAAGAATTTTCCTTGACCGAATGTGCGCAGTCCGCCGCCGCTGTGGGCGATCGTTTTGTGGAAATAACCCCGGCTCATTGGAGATCCCGTATGGCACAAGACGCTGCCGGCCCCGGCGGACTGGCCGAATATGGTCACATTATTCGGATCCCCGCCGAAGGCGGCGATGTTGCGCTTGATCCACTTGAGAGCTTCCAGCTGGTCGAGGAGGCCGTAATTGCCGAAGCAGCCGTCGCCGCTTTCCGCGATGATTTCATTGTTGGCGAGGTAGCCAAACGCGTTGACGCGATAGGCGACCGACACCAGTATAACGCCCCGGCGCGCCATGCGTTCACCGTCGAACTCCATTTCGGCAGTGTATCCGGTTCTGGATCCGCCGCCGTATATCCACATCATAACCGGGAGCTTCTCATCGGCTTTTTTCGCGGGGGTCCACACGTTGAGATACAGGCAGTCCTCGCTCATGGGGATGTCGGGGTCCACATGAAATTCCCTGGCGTAGAACGCGTCGGGGTTTTTGCCGGGGATGTCCTGCATGGGTATGGGCGCGAATTCATAACATGTCCTGACGCCTTCCCAGTTTGCCGCGGGCTGGGGCGGACGCCACCTCAGCTCCCCGACGGGCGGGGCCGCGAACGGGATGCCCTTGAAGGCCGTGACCCTTGGGTCGGCTGCCGGCAGTCCCTTGACTTTGCCGTTTTCGGTGGTGGTAATCCTTAACATAAAACCGCTCCTTTTTTGTCTGTTTTAATCTATGCACGGTGGATCTTAGAGCAAATGAACAAAACGTAGCGCATACAGAAAAAGCTTACAAGATCATTTGCTCTTCGGCCATATCCTTCGGTTGGCGCGTCAGCGGCGAGAAGGATGGCCCATTTAAATCATGTTTTTAGAGTATTTTAACTCACCTTATCATGCGCTATATAAAGTTAAAATACTCTAAAAATATCTGGTTCCGCAACAGGTATAAACATGCGGGCAGGCGCAGCCTGTCACCTGAAAACCGGCTGGCTCTCAGGTGCGTTTACAATGGGGTATCCGGTTAAACCCTCTTTATTCGGACGGCTATATATTGTTTTTTCGGCAGCGCGATGGTAAACGTGCCGCTGTGCGTGCCCGCGTCCGTGATCGTCATCTCCCATGTGTCGATTACCTCGACGCGATACCGCGCGCTCTCAGACAGGCGGAAGGTCCGTGAGGACGGCCGCATGAACCCGTAATAGAACAAATAGTAGCCCCGGTCGTCAAGCGTGTCGGCAACGGCGGCGGTTTCGTCCCAAACCGATGCTTTATAAGGAGCCAGCCCCGGTCCCGGCGTCTCTGACAATATTTTGTGCAGGAAGCGCAGGCGCGCCGGGCTGTCGCCGTGCAGGTCGCCGCCGTGGCTCCACCACAGGATGCCGTCCGGGCGGTCGCAGGTCTCGCCGTGCGTGGCGTATCCGCCTCTCAGGCTGCACTCCCAATACCGGCGCACCAGCTCCGGCCCCGTGATATTGCCCCATCCCATGTCGATATCGCCCTCGTAGGCGATTTCATCCATGATGACGGGCTTGCCGTAGCGGATACGGTACATGTCGGTATACTCGGTGGTTTTGTAGAGATCGGTGCGCTGGATGCTGCAATGGGTGATCCAGGGGCGGGCATGGTCGTAAAGCGGGCGGCAGTTGTGAATGCTCCGAAGATGCTTGTATGGGTCCCGGTCCAAAATAATGGACGCGAAGCGCTCCCAGTCGGCTGTCGTTTTGGACGGCAAAAGATCATATTCGTTGGCTAAAGACCACCACACATTGCGAAACGCGGAGAATCTGGCCAGTATGTACCGCAGATAAAGATCGTCCTGCTCCGCGGTCATATTGGAGAATCCCCAGCGGTCATAAGGATGCATCAAAATCAGGTCCGCCTCGACGCCGAGCGCGCCGAGCGCCTCGATACTTTTTTCAATACCACGAAAATGGGCGGGGTTGAATCGCGTGAAATCCCATTGATTCTCCGTCGCGATCTCCTTTGTCTCGGGATCGAGCGTACAGGGCGTCCCCTCGTATGGGTAGGAGACGGGTTCGTGATAATTGTAAATATAGTGCTTTGGGAACACGCAATAGCGGATTTTGTTAAAATAGCCGTGTTCCAGGGTTTTCAGGGTTTTCTCCCTCAGCGCCTCGTTCTGTAAAGACCAGACATACGCGGTGGTT
>JAITVU010000095.1 GCA_031285645.1 Oscillospiraceae bacterium
CGCGCCACACGGATCATAACCGGCCCGTTAATCTCAATCGCCGCTTTGACCGCCTTCTCCATCTCGTACGCGTCACAGGGCACAAATATGGTCATACCGGGCAGCACGCGCATGAGAGCGATATCCTCGATCGTCTGGTGGCTGCCGCCGTCCTCGCCCACGCTGAGGCCCGAATGCGTCAGCCCGAATTTGACATTGGCCTTAACATACGCCACGGAGTTCCTGATTTGCTCGAATGTGCGTCCCGCGCCGAATACGGCAAAGGTGCTGACGAATGGGATAAACCCGGAATGGGCGAAACCCGTGGCCGCGCACACCATATTGGCTTCCGCGATACCATAATTAAAATGCCTGTCGGGGAATTCCTTTTTGAAGATATTGGTCATGGTCGCGTTGGAAAGGTCAGCGTCCATCACAACAATCTTGTCGTTTAATTTGCCCGCTTCGACCAGGGCCTCGCCATAAGCGACGCGCAGTGATTTTTTCTCAGCCATTGACAGCTACCCCCAGTTCTCCCATAGCCTTCTCATAGTCTTCCTGTGACGGCGCCTTGCCGTGCCAGCCATGGTTGTTTTCCATATACGATATGCCCTTGCCCTTAACCGTCTCGCAGCAGATAAACTTCGGCTTGCCCGATACGGGTTTGTTCAGGGCCGCTACAATCTTCTCTATATCATGGCCGTCGTCCACTTTGATGCACTCAAACCCAAAGGCGGCGAATTTGGCCATCGCGTCGCCGATGCTCATAACGTCCTCGTTTTTGCCGTCAATCTGCAGGCCGTTGTGGTCGAGGATTACAGTGAAATTGTCCAGCTTATAGTGTGCTGATGACATGGCGGCTTCCCAAACAAGGCCTTCCTGCATCTCACCATCGCCAATAATGGCATAAACCTTATAGTCGGCCTTTTTGTATTTCGCCGCAAGCGCCATACCGCCGGCAATGGAGATGCCCTGGCCGAGAGACCCTGTATTCACATCGACGCCCGGCGTCTTAAGCATATCGGGATGGCCCTGCAGATGGCTGTCGGCCTGCCTGAGTGTCCAGAGGTCCTCTTTGGGGAAATACCCCTTGTCCGCCAGAACAGCGTAAAGCGCGGGGCAGGCGTGCCCCTTGCTCATAACAATGCGGTCGCGGTCCTCCATCTTAGGGTTCTTGGGGTCCACTTTCGCCACATTGTAATAAAGAGACATCAAAATCTCAATGCTCGAGAGCGAACCGCCCGGATGGCCCGATTTCGCCAAATACAGCATCTTGACAATATCGGCGCGCAGCTGTTGCGCTTTTTCTTTTTGTTGCGTGATAGTCATCTGTTTCTCCTTCTTGGCAGCGCCATTTTTTTTAATGCATGTGGGAATCTGCCTGACTGAATTACTCAATAAAGCTGTTGAGTCCCACGGGTCGTCCAGGTTTACAAAAGGCATAACCCGAATGACTATATACCGTCTTATTTTATCCCTTCGGGACGGGCACTGTCAAGAGATAATCGCCATTTCCCCAATTAATCCTGAATACCGATACCGCCCAAAGAGAACAGGCCTTTTTGTTTCATTGCCTAAAATAACAACGGCAAATAGGTTCGCCCATTTGCCGTTATGATTATAAGTAGAATCAGGTTATTTAAACTCATCCATAATCAGGGTTTCGCCCGGTTTGGCATGAAATGTGCCGATTTGGGGAATGATGCGGGTGAAATGCGCCGATTTGCAGTGCGCGTCGAGCGCGTTCTGATCGGCCCATTCCTCAACAAACACATAGCATGTCGGGTCCTTGGTATCAATATGCAGCCGATACTCAATACAACCGTTTTCTTTTCTCGTCGCCTCAATCATTTCCCTGAAAAGCGGCGCGGCTTCCGCAATTTTTTCAGATTTGAGATAGTTCTTCGCTATAACTCTCACCATTTTATAAGTCTCCTTTATTTAACTGCCACATAAGCAGCATGATCCTGACATCATAAATACGCATGCGTTAATGGGTTTATATACGTATACGTCCGCCAAACCCTTTTTACTCATCGTCCTCGCCGGGCTCAAGCAAACCGTAATTCCCGTCGTTGCGCTTGTAAACGACGCAGATTTCCTCCGTATCACTGTTGAGGAACATATAAAAATTATGCCCGACCATGTTCATCTGAAGAATCGCCTCATCCACATCCATGGGCTTCATGGTAAACCTTTTGGAACGCACAATCTCGTACGCATCCTCAGTACCGATAAAATCATCGTCGTACCCGGGGGCAAACGCCGTTTTGTGAAGGCGTTTTTCCAGCTTGGTTTTGTTTTTCACGATTTGGCGGAACAGGGCGTCGACAACAGAATCGAGTGAATCGAGCCTGTCACCCGTTGTTTTTTCCGCGCGGAAAAACATCCCGCTCGCTTTAATGGTCACCTCGACGGTTTCGCGGCCGCCTTCATGCGTCACCGTGACATTGGCTGAGGCGTCGTTATCGAAAAAACGATCCAACTTCGAGAGCTTCTTATCCAGACTGGCTTTGAATGAATCCCGGATTGTCGTACCCTTGGCTGCAATGCTAATTGTCACGCCATTCAACTCCTTATATTGACTTTAAGTTGCATCCAAACAAATATAACGTTTTGCCTGCCGGTGACGCCGCCATACCGCTGTTTGCAAGCACATGCCCACATGCGGCATCATCGAAAGCGCCCATATAGTCATCTGGCAGCAACAGAATCCCTATAGCAGAACAGAAACAAAAGCATAACGCGATTTTGTTTCTGTTTGAGTATATTTCTACTTATAGTATACCACTTTACAGTCAAAAAGAACAGAGGCGGCGCAAATTATACCGGGACAACATGCAATATACTTTCAGATTTGCCCCTCTACAGCGTTATGCGCCCATGCCGCGTGACATGGCAGCCCATATTGACGGCGACAGGTAAACTCGCTATATGGGTTGCGCCGGTTTCAATGTTCACGGCCAGGGCTGTATTTTTACCGCCGAAGCCCTGAGGCCCCACGCCGGTCGCGTTGACGGCTTCCAGTATTGCCTTCTCCAAAGCCGCGTAAAAGGGATCGGCGTGCGGTATATCCGTGTCGCGGCACAACGCTTTTTTAGCCAGCAACGCGCACCCCTCAAAATTACCGCCGATACCCACGCCGACCACAACGGGCGGGCATGGATTGCTCCCCGCCTTTTTCACACAGTCCCGGACGTAAGCGATGATATCCTCTTCTTTCGCGGCAGGCGTCATCATTGCGATGCTGCTCATATTCTCGCTGCCGGCTCCTTTGGGCGCGACCGTAATGGTCAGACTCTCCCCCGGCACAATCCGGGTGTGAATCACGGCGGGGGTATTGTCGTCCGTATTCACACGTCTCAGCGGGTCCGACACCACCGAGCAGCGCAAAAAGCCGCCGGTATATCCCGTGGCGACACCAGCGTCAACCGCCTCGTTCAGCCCTCCGCCCTCAATATGCACATCCTGCCCCAGGTCGATAAAAACGACCGCCATGCCCGTATCCTGGCAAACCGGTATGTCAAGCGTTTCGGCCAGTTCGTAGTTTTTGATCAGGTCGCCCATGATCTCCCGGCCCAATCCCGCTGGCTCCGTTTCACGGGCGTGGCGCATGCGTTTTTTTATATCGCAGGGCAACACCTTGTTGGCTTTAATGCACAGCTCCGCGACCGACCGCGTTATATCCTCAGCTTGAATTGTTCTCATCCGCGACACCTTTCTCCATTGATGTAGACGCTCTCGGGCTTTGAAAAG
>JAITVU010000105.1 GCA_031285645.1 Oscillospiraceae bacterium
AACAAAAACAATTTTTTCAGCGGGTTCGCGGCACTGCAGCTGTAAATTGCCCAACAGCTGAATTTCGTTAATCGGAATGAAGAGGGGATTGCCGAGCGTAAAGGCTTCCAGCCCGACAAGATCGAGTGTCTCCAACGCCACGGAGTGTGACGCGCCGTCAAAAATATTGATTGCCTGCGCGCTGGAAAACAGATTGTTCTCTTTTAAGTAGCGGAACATATAGGCCTCGACAGCCATGTCCCTGCTGAATAATGGTACGGCCACCAATTGCATTTAATACTCATTCCTTTCCTTATTGCGAAATTTGCGCCGGTCCGGGACCACTGGATTTCGGCCGTTCCCTGTGCTGAAAAGCCGCTCTATATCTATTTAATTATTTATGACCGATGTGCATAATTATACACGCTTTATCTATTTGTACAGAACATCAATATATAACAACGACAAGCACTGTTTCCGGGTTTTATTACTGTGGCCGCCAAGGTTTTCTTTTATTCTTTTACTGTAATCAAGAACGAAAAACAACGCGTTTTCAGGTCCGCTGAACGGACCGCATAACCTGTCTATATCATAACATGGTCCCGTTTTTTTGACAAGCATACATATACAGTAAAACACTTTGTATTTATTCTTTATTTTGGAGTGTATTGACCGAATGGAAAGCCGCTTCCCTCTGTTTTCAACTGTGTTAAAGCCGCTTTACCATATAGGCGCAAAGTAACATTGCCTCCTGAATACACATAAAAAATAATAGGATTCAATTATTGCTTTCTTTGAATCCTATTATTATATCGGCCTATCTCATGTAAAATTTAGAATGTGTTTAAAAATCAATTTTCAGCGAGCACCTGCATCCCTTCCGCCATTGCGGTGAGTAAAATGCAGCACGAAGCCGCGCCCGCATCAAGGACGCCCCTGGAACGTTCGCCGAGACGGCTGGAACGGCCGTATTTGGCCACCATATCGACGGTGGCGTCACGGCCTTCAGCGGCGGCGGCCTTCATGCATTCCAGGGCGGCGGTGAAATCCATACCCTTGTCCTTTGCGTCTTCAAGCGCCTCCAGGGCGGGGACCAACGTGTCGACCAGCGTTTTATCACCCGGCCTGGCCTCCACGACGTCGTACAGGCCGTCAAGTCCCGCGCGCAGCATAGCGGCGAGCGTTCCCGTGTCGATAACATCCGAGTCGCCGCCCGCCCCGGCCATATCCATAAACAACGTGCCGTAAATAGGACCCATCGACCCGCCGATTTCAGTGAAAAGCAAGGTGCCCAGCGTATCCAGCCCTTCGGTAAAGGTGAGTGTGTCATCTTGTATGCGCTCGGCAAACATGGTAAAGCCCTTATTCATGTTGACGCCGTGGTCGCCGTCGCCGATCAGGCCGTCCACCTCGCTGAGATAGGCTTTGTTTTCCTGTATGGCGGCTGCCATTTTCAGCAAAACGCTCTTCCCGTCGGCGTTTTTAATACCGGCCATTTTATCAGCCTCCTATATTTGTTTGAGTCCCATCGCGTAGCAAGGCTCGTCAATGAGCGCTTTAAGCTCGCTGTCCAGTTTCATGACGGTCAGCGTCGCGCCCATCATATCGAGCGATGTAAAATAGTTGCCGACATAAGCGCGGTGCGTTTTTATGCCCCTGGCGCCGAGCAGATTATCGATTTCGTCATACAGAACATACAGTTCCATAACCGGCGTCGCGCCGAGACCGGATACAAGCACGACAACCTCGTCACCGGCGGTAAAAGGGTAGTCGGGCAGAACAATATCAACCATGCGTTTGGCTATTTGCGCGGCCGGTTCAAGCGGGCAGACTTCGATGCCGGGCTCTCCGTGATGGCCGATGCCGACTTCCATGGTGCCGTCCTTAATCTCGAAATTTGGGTGGCCGACGGCGGGCAAAGTACAGGGCGTGATGCCGATGCCGACACTGCGGGTGCTGTCGATGGCTTTTTGCGCGATGGCAAT
The DNA here is from genome assembly GCA_031285645.1 of Oscillospiraceae bacterium. GTDB lineage: Bacteria > Bacillota > Clostridia > Oscillospirales > Ruminococcaceae > WRAV01. The sequence goes on from JAITVU010000105.1 coordinate 1,965, forward strand.
GACGTCATCGAGCGACGCGCCCTGCGCCGCCTTTGCGCCCGCCGCTTTCCACATCAGAATCTCGCCGGCTACGCCGCGGCGCTTTTCGCGCTCATCCTTCGGCGCCGACGGGACGTCGTCGTTCGCGACAACGGTTTTGACGTCGATACCCTCTTTTTTCGCCATTTTAATCGCCATTTTAACGTTCATATTGTCGCCTGAATAATTGCCGTAAAGGCAGGCGACGCCTTTGCCGCAGTTCACGGCGCGAAACGCATCCAAAAAAGCGGCCGCTGTGGGGGATGAGAAAATCTCACCGACAGCCACGGCGTCGCACATGTTTTGACCGACATAGCCGATAAATCCGGGCTTGTGGCCGCTGCCGCCGCCCGTGACAAGACCGACCTTGTCGCCGGGCATATCGGCGCGCATAACAACGCGGGGATTGCCTGTTGGAGCCACGATGTCACTGTGTGCCTTCAGATAGCCCTTGAGCATCTCATCGACAATATGATCAGGATCATTGATTATGCGCTGCATAGAAACACTCCCCATTATTTTTTAGTCTTTAATATATTAAAAATATATTAAATATATACTATGGCCCGCCCCTGACAAAGTCAAGACTAAAAATACAAATCAGGAGACAAAGCATATACAAATAAAATATCAATTCGAAACAATTAACAATAATTATTATTCGTTAATTATCATTAATTTAATTTATTGACAAACGTGAAAAATAATGATAAAGTGTGAATACGGATCCGATGATCATTAAGAAAGCGGGAGGTGTCATATGTTTATCGAAGAACGTCACCAGGCCATATTAAAAACAATCGGGGAAAAAGGGCGCATCACCACGGAAGACATTCAAAAAGAGTATGATGTGTCTGTGGATTCGGCGCGCCGGGATTTGCGCATTCTCGAGGAAAAAGGGTTGCTGAAAAGAACGCACGGCGGCGCGATCCCGATCCAGCAGGTGGGATTCATGCCGCCGCGGGACAGAAACATGCGGGATATGGATATATGGGACAACTACGCGGCCATTGCCAAAAAAGGCGCCGAATTCGTCCGGAAAGACGATATTGTTTATCTGACAAGTGGGTCCCTGGGATTTATCATGCTTAAATATCTGCCGAGAGACATACCAGATACGCTTGTCGTCAACTCTGTCGCCATCGCCGATGAGCTGAAATTCTGGGACAACATCACAGTTTATGTCACAGGCGGGAAGATGCGGATGCATTCGACGGCGTCACTGGTGGACAGCTTCGCCACGGCGTTTGTGCAAAACATGCACTTTGATCTGTGCCTTATGACGGGCGCCGGTTATGACGCGGCATTCGGCCTTTCCAACGGGACTGAGGAGACGGCCACGTTCCAGCGTGCGGTTATAAAAAACGCGCGCAGAAAAGTCCTTATGATGCCCAATCCCAAAATAGGTTTTAAAGCCTTTATCAAAGTGTGTGAAACAAATGTGTTCGACGCTTTGATAACAGACTGGGAGGCCGTGGAGGATGAACTGGGAAAAATCGAGGAGTGCGGGGTTCGTGTCATTGTTGCGGAACGTGAACAATCGTGAATTATTCAGGGCGCGTTTGTTAATTGTTTTTTTCAAACGCCGGGTTCGCATAAAATGCCTTTACGGCTGAAAAGAAAGCATCGATATTCTCCCAGCTTGCGGCGGGCGGGATGTCGCAGCCGGAGGAAATGACAAAGTTGGGATAATCATGGCAGCAGGCGTTCATGACGCGCAAGGTGTCGTCGTAAATAAATTGAGGCGTGCCGTCTTTAAACTGACCGGCCGGATCGACATTGCCCATAACCACAATGTCCGACGGCATATGCGTCAGCATATCGCGCATATCGATCGCGTTGCCGAAATGGTACGCCGACGCGCCTGTGCGCAGGATGGAGTCGGCCATCAGAACGGTGTTGTTGCCGCAGTTATGATAAATCACGATAAAATTATTATCCTGCACGGCTTTGACAATTTCTTGGACATAGGGCTCGGAGAATTCTTCGGCGAGAGCGGGTGAGAGCAGTCCTGTAAGCGGTTCCGCAATGACGACGCCGCCCGCGCCGGTATTTTTGTACGCCTTGATGTATTCAATCAGAAAGGCTGTCGTTTTCTTCATGCAAATGTGCACCATATCCGGCTCTGAATAGCAGTTAACCAATGCTTCCGTCACATCCATAAGCCGGCCGGCCAGTGAAAAAGGGCCGATCACTCCGGCGAAAACGGGCCGGTCGGCAATCAGTTCGCTTGCTTTTTGGATGGCCTCGATATAGCGCCCGGTCCGTCCGGCGCCGACGGCGGGAACGCGGAGCGCTTCGGCGTCCGCCTCCGACCCGATGAGGACACCCGTGACGGTCGGGACTTCATGGTCAGACAGGCGAATGGCGCAGCCGAACGCCTCGGCTTCCACCGATAAATCCATCATACTCACCGAAGCCGCGCTGTCGGCCCTGTCGGCAATGAGCTTCATGCCTTTTGCCTGCAAATCGCTGCTGCCGATCAGTTCGCGAACCGTAATGCCCATAAGGGAAACACAGGGAAAAGAAAGAACCGGCATCGCTTTTTTCACAGGAGCTTTAAGCAGATTATTAAGCCATATTTGCATATCCATAAAAACACCCTTTCACCGATGTACAGCGCTGCATGGATCACATTTTAAAGCTGTTCGGGTTATAATGTATTTCCAGTATAACGGTAAAGCAAAAAGGCGTCTATTAAATATTAAGTTTTCTTTGCATTATTTTGTTATTTTCAGGCGACGCCAGTTTGGATTAAAGCAAAAAATGGCGGCCATTTGGCCGCCATTAGCAATATAATGCAAGTTAACACGTGATAACGTCAGAACATTAAGAGGCTCATGATATTCTGTCTGGTCATATTCATCCCCTGCGCCATCATGGCCTGGGACGCCTGCGCCTGCAGGCTTTTCTGAGTCCAGTTCATGATCTCTTTGGCCATATCGGCGTCGCGTATGGTGCTCTCAGCCTGATACAGATTCTCATGGGTTACGCCGAGATTATTGAGCGTATGCTCCAGCCGGTTTTGCGTCGCGCCCATGGTGCCGCGCTCGCCGGCCACTGTTGTGATGGCTTTTTCTATAGCGGCCATGGCGTTATTGGCGCCATCCACCGTGCTGATATCAATATCGTGCAGGCCCAGACCATACGCGGACATATCATTGGCGCGGAAAGAGATACGCTGATCGGCATGGCCGTTGGCGCCAACCTGGAAGACGATTCCGCTGCTGCTCGCCGCGTTGCTGACGGTTCTGTGCAAATTGACGTCGGTGGTGTTGGTGCGCAAACCGACGCTCCCGATTGTGCCTTCCTGAAGAGAACCGGCGTTGTAATTGAGCTGGACTTGGTTGCCGCCCTCAAAATCAAAAGTGACCTGACTTTGCATGGGGTCTATTTCTCTTGTGACGACCTCATCACCCACCTGAGCCGTGATGGAAAAAATGTTGTTGTCATCTTTCGTTATGG
>JAITVU010000115.1 GCA_031285645.1 Oscillospiraceae bacterium
CGCGCCAATTCCTTTTTCGACAGCGTTTCCTTAAAGCCGATAATAAGCTCGGCGCCCGGCTCACAGTCAATAATATACCACATCTCGTTTTTGCCCGGCTGTTTTTCCACACGCCGGGCATAAGCGTCATCGGGATGAACCTGCAAAGACAAGTCCCGCCTGGCGTCAATGAGCTTGATGAGTATTGGAAACCCGGCGACAGCGTCCGCTTTTTCGCCCCTATATCCGGGGTACTTACTGAGGACGTCCGCCAGGGCCTGTCCGGCAAAAGGGCCGTTGGACACAGCGCTCAGCCCGTCCGGGTGGCAGCTGACTTCCCAGCTCTCCGCCAGCGGGCGCATATCCGTTTTTTTGCCGTAAACCAAAGCCAGTCTTTCCCCGCCCCAAAGATAGTCTTTAAACGCCGGTTCCATCAACATCGGATACAAAGTGGCGGCCCCCTCCCAAATGAACCTCCCCGTAGCAAGACTGCGGGGTATCAAGATTAATGATTCATGGAACACTGTGTGTTCCTTAGAAGAATCGCTTTGCGATTCTTTAACGCCCCTGCGGGGGCGAAATGGGAATGGATGCGCAGCAATGACGCATTGCCGGCTGCGCCGGCATTCGGTATGATACCCCTTCGGTTCATAAAAAATCATACACATCATAACATTTTTCGATATGAATGTAAACAAGCCCCGCTTGTACCGCGCCGCGGAATATACTATAATATTACAGTAAAGAATTTTATATTAGTCTTGTATCCACTGAGGTTATTAGAGGGAGGAAGACAATATGAAAATGCTGCCGATCGAGACTGATCCCTACATAAGGGCCATTACCTACCACGCGTTTCCGTCCGCGATACTGAACCCAAGATGCGGCGGCGAAAAAAAGGCCGAAATAGCAATACTAAATTCTCACAGCCACAGCTGGAAATATGATGCGAGTCGGGCCTTGGTGCACCGGGAGCGGGACGACTTTGTTTTCACCGGCGACAAGTACGCGGACGGTGTCGAGGGGATCATTTGCCGGGAAGCGCGCGCTGAAGACGAGATCATTGTTCATGTGAAGTATGTTCAGTATACCCAGCCGTAAGGCTCCATAAGCGTCTTCCTGAGCAATCAGGAAAACCCCGCCGTATCCATAAATGACGCGGAGCGCCGATATCATATCGGGGTTTACAATAAGGGCGAAATCTTTGCGGGATACAATCAAAACCGGGCAATACATAAGTCCGGGTTGTGCAAAGAGTACGCCTATTACATCAAACTCGCAATAAAATCGGATTGTGTCTTCTGTTCCGTTTCGCAGGACGGAAACGTATGGGCAGAAATATCAAGCGATCGATTACCACCATGCGAAATCGCCTGCAAATTGTATCTGGGCGTCATTTTGGATTTAAAGGAAAACCAGTATTACAACTGGCTGTTCACCAATTACATCCAGCTGTATGGACGGAATGTGTTTACGACGGACTACTACGTCGATTATTATGTGACGCCGGAGAAGGATGGTCTGTTTTATACCATTCACAGCCTGCTGGACTACACCAATATTGACCCGGCGCTCCTTGTGGAAAGCGGCGCGGATATGGTCCGGTTTATCAAAACCTGTATCAATCACGGCAAATATGTGGAAATCAGAAATTTAAACGAGTATTATGTAGAGGGCAGCCCCGCATACGGAACCGAGACGTATTATCACAAGAATCTGGTTTTTGGATGGGACGATGACAATCTGTACCTGCTGGGGCAAGCCGGGCATGTGAAACTGTGGAAAATAAAGCATTCGGACTTGATGCGGGCCCTTGACTGTGAAGAGGGCCAGCTCAATATTTTCACCCTGAATTCCATCGATTCTTATTATGCGCTCAACATCGATACGATAAAGGACCTGTTATACGAATACTGGAAAGGCATCGATACCAATCGCCGGATGGAATTTATCATACCGTATGGCCGGCAGGATGAGCGGTCGGTGAAATCTGATCCCAACAGTATAGCGCGCGATCAGTTGCCCATTTTTAACAACATATACGGCATGAAGATATATGATCTGTTTTTGGAAAACCCGCGCATGTTCGAATACTTGCTGGACGATAAACGCATCCCGTATTTTATATACGAACACAAAAAAATCATGCGGGACCGCGTCGATTTTTTGCGATGCAAAAATCACATTATAGAGGAAGTTTCAGATCAGGTCGCCGCGTCTGCGGATACCGTGTTAAACACAGCCCGTGTCTTATTGAATAGATGCCTTAAATATCAAATTGCCCCCAAAGATAGCGACAGGACCAGAATAAAAGAGGTTTTGCGCGAACTGAAGCAGCTGGAAAATCAATTCTACCCCCAACTGATAGAAAGCCTGATGTGACTGTTGGCGCGTATTCCGCCGCATCAGGCGTGTAAAAATTTTCATTCACCAGCCGATCCCGGCAAGCCGAAGGAGGACAAATCATGGCCGAAACGCCGATGCAAAAACTGCCGGGTACGGTGGAACATATCGTCTATTCAAGCGAGGATACGGGCTTTACCGTGCTTGAGATTGACAGCGACGGCGAGCTGGTCACTGTCGTGGGAACACTGCCCGCCGTCGCGCCCGGCGAAGAACTGATCCTGACCGGTCGCTTCACCTCGCACCCCACTTACGGCCAGCAGTTTAAGGCCGAGCTCTGCGAGCGCACGCTACCGGCCACGGCCTCGGCCATTCGCAAATATCTGGCCTCCGGCGCCATAAAAGGCATCGGGCCCAAAACGGCAATCCGCATTGTGGAAATATTCGGCGACGAGACCCTCGAGATCATCGAAAAAAATCCCATGCGCCTCGCCGAGGTTCCCGGCATCTCAAAGCGCAAGGCGACGGAGATTTCGGAGGAATACAAGCACATTTTCGGCATCAGGGCCGTGATGCTCTTTTTATCCAGGTATGACATTGAGCCCTCGGCGGCTATCCGTGTGTGGAAGACATGGGGCATGCTCGCTGTGGACGTCATCACGAACGATCCCTACCAGCTCTGCATTGAGGCCATTGGCGTGGCCTTTGAGACCGCCGACATGATCGCCGCGCAAATGGATATGGACACGGCCGCCCCCCAGCGCATCGCGGCGGGTATCCGCCATGTCCTTATACACAATCTCGGCAACGGGCACACCTGTTTGCCGAGGGACAAGCTCCTGCCCGCCGCCGCGGGGCTTCTGGGTCTGGAGAGCTATTTGCTTGAGGATGTCCTCGAATCGATGGTCGCCGATTCGGGCCTGATCGCGGACACCGTCGGCGGTATTCCCTATATCTACCTGCCGGACATGTACGAGGCGGAGACATACATAGCGGGGCGGCTCAAGCTGATGCTGGACACGACGGCGCCGGAAGGCGCCCGGTGCGACGCCGACATTGCGGCGCTGGAACAGCGCCTTGGTATCGAGTACGCGCGCCTGCAGCGCAAGGCAATTGCGATGGCGCTCGAAAGCCGCGTTTTTATTTTGACAGGCGGGCCCGGTACCGGCAAAACAACCACCCTCAACGGCATCCTGTCCATTTTGGAGGCGCAAGGCGCCAAGGTGGCGCTCGCCGCGCCCACGGGGCGCGCGGCCAAACGCATGAGCGAGCTTTGCGGTCGGGAGGCCAAGACCATCCACCGCCTGCTCGAGGTGGATTACCGCAATGAAAACGACCCCGGCATTAAATTCAAGCGCGACGAAAAAAACCCCCTGCGCTTTGACGTCATCATCCTCGACGAAGTCTCGATGGTGGACACAAGGCTGATGCACAGCCTGATGAAGGCCATGAAACTCGCAGCCCGCCTCATCCTCGTCGGCGACCCCGACCAGCTGCCGAGCGTCGGGGCCGGCAATATCCTGCGCGACCTCATCACGAGCGACATTATCCCTATGGTGCACCTGAGCGAGATTTTCCGCCAGGCGCAGGCCAGCAGCATTGTCTCCAACGCGCACCAGATCGTGCGGGGGGAGGAGCCGGACCTCGGCGTGCGCGACAACGATTTCTTCTTCATGCGGCAAGGGGACTACGGGCGCACCTTGCAGACCGTTGTGGACCTGTGCGCCACGCGCCTGCCCAAGGCTTACGGCTTCTCGCCGCTTTGGGATATCCAGGTCATCGCGCCCAGCCGCGTCGGGGCGCTGGGCACCGTGGAACTCAACAAGGTGCTTCAGCAGCAGCTCAACCCAAAGGCGGACAGCAAAATCGATTTTGTCTTCGGCGCCGTCACTTTCAGGGAGCGGGACAAGGTGATGCAGGTGCGAAACAACTACGATATTGTGTGGAAGAAGGACGACGGCGAGCAGGGCACCGGCGTTTTTAACGGGGATATCGGCGTTATTGAGATGATTGACCGGCCCAGCCGCACCATTCTGGTGCGCTTTGAGGACCGCGTGGCCGAATACAACTTCGATATGGCGGACGAGATGGAGCACGCCTACGCCATCACAGTGCATAAAAGCCAGGGCAGCGAGTTTGAGGCCGTCGTCATGCCGCTGATGAACTACCATCAGAAGCTCTATTACCGCAACATCCTTTACACAGCCGTGACAAGGGCCAGAAAAATCCTCATCATGCTGGGCAAGCCCGAAACCGTGTCCGCGATGGTCGCCAATCACCGCAAGGTGCTGCGGTATACAAATCTCGCAGGGTTTATCGCGGACGGGATGGAGGCGTAAAGCTCACGAGCTATTTCATACAGCATGCCCGAATCCGCCTCGGGCATCAGGCAGGGGAGAGGTGAAAATGCCGTATGGCTATCAGAAACGCGGTTAGAGCCATGATTGTAAGTGACGGCAAAATACTGTTGGTAAAATGCCGGAACACAACATCATCGGTAATCGACGGTATTTGTCCCGGTGATCCGTATTACCTTTTGCCGGGCGGCGGGCAAAATCAATACGAAACCCTGGAGAACGCGGTCAGGAGGGAATGCATGGAAGAAACGGGATATGCCGTTTCCGTTGGGAAGATGGCGGTCATTCATGAGGAAATCTATGATGATCCGTCCTTTCGGGCGCGCTATCCCGATTACGCCCATAAGCTGCATATCGTCTTTCAGTGTACTGTGCAAGCCGGAAGCGGCGGCGAGCCGCTTGAATGCGACCGAGACCAGATTGGCATAGAATGGGTTCCCTTGGATGAGGTAAAAAACCTTCCCGTCTTTCCGCGCGCCATCCACCGTTATCTGGTTGATTGCGATTTAACCGGCGGCCTGTCTTTTTTGGGGTCGTCCCGTGTTGACTAAAGTGATTGCCTCTGGTTGATTTTGACGCGCGCGTCGACGGCACACATCGGCAAGGCGGTTTATTTTAGGCCTTTAAGCAAAGGCAAGTTTGTCGCTCATGCCGCGACGGGCACTTCCTTTCCCGCGTCGGAAAGGAACCAAAGGACGCCGGGAGGGGCCACCTCCCGGACCCGCCCGGATATGGATAACCGAAAGATTGAAAGAGTTTTAGATGCGACAACGTTGGAAGGGCCATACCGCGCGCGTGTGGGTACACAGCTGGCATTGAAACGACGCGCTGCGGCGCGCCAACTTTCTACCCGCGCCCGCAAAACAGGGAAAAGATCATTATTACAATGCGGGCGCTTTCGAACGCGCGCGGGTTTTCTTTCGGCCCCAGGGTATAGAGCAAATGAAGAAAACGTAGCGCATACAGAAAAAGCTTACAAGTTCATTTGCTCTTCGGCCATATCCTTCGGTTGCCGCGTCAGCGGCGAGAAGGATGGCCCATTTAAATCATGTTTTAGAGCATTTTAACTCACCTTATCATGCGCCATATAAAGTTAAAATGCTCTAATACAATAAAACAGTAAAAGGCGCGGACTCAGTCCGCGCCTTTATCTGTTTTATTGGTATGATTTCTGTCAATCCGTGATCTCCGGCTCCTCTTCGGCAATCGCCGATTCGGAGACGAGTTCGTCTTCATCGTCGTCCTCAAGGTCGGACGTATAATATTCGAGATCATCGGGATCGTCAAACAGGTAATCATCGTCGTCGTAGAGGTATTCGCCTCTCTTTTTAAAATATGCGGCCAGCGCAATGATGACGCCGGTGGCGGCGACAAAAAGCGCGACAAGCGCCAAAAATGAGCTTTTCTTCATGTGTCTACAATCCTTTCGTTATGAAGTGGAATATTGTCCGCCACGTCACATCCGGTGCAATATACAGTTATTATAATCTCTTTTCCCGCAAATAACAATAAAAAAAGGGGAATTCTCACTTTTTTAATAAGGCATTCTATAAAATTCAAAAAACAGGCCATCTTATTTTTGCGGCAAAAAGAATACAAGCGACATGGCGACTATCGCATCACACCCTGTGCATCAGGTCTGTGTAGGTCGGCAGCGGCCACTGATCGGCGGGCATGATCACCTCGAGCATGTCACATTTTTCCCTCAGGCTCTTCATAATGGGGCGCACCGTGTTTTGAATCGCGCCGGCGCGTTTTTTGCACTCCTGCTCCGGCGGCAGCTCCCAGCACGCGAAGTCGAGTTCCTCGCACAGCTCGTAAATGCCGCGCGCCAGCTCGGACAGGCGGCCGACATAATCGCGCACGCCGTCGTTTTCAAAACCGGCCGTATGCATGGCGTTGAGGGAGCGGGCGGCGTCACCGGCGACCGTCACCGCGGCGGGATAAATCTGGCGGCGCACCATCTGCAGCAGGGTATCGGCTTCAATATTCACGACTTTGCAGAAATTCTCCAGCAGAACCTCGTATCTGGCATGGCACTCGTGTTCGCTGAAGACGCCGTGTTTTTCAAACAGGCCGATGTTTTTCGGCGCGATCATGCTCTCAATGGCGTCAAGCGTGGTGCTCAGGTTGGGCAGGCCGCGCTCCGCCGCCTCGCTGACCCACTCGGGCGTGTAATTGTTGCCGTTAAAGATGACGCGGCCATGCTTACCCATCGTGTCTGAAATGATCAGCGCCACTTCTTTTTCAATGTCGGCGCTGTTTTCAATGCGGTCGGCAAACTTTGAAAAGCATTCGGCCACGGCGGTGTTGAGTACTGTGTTGCAAAAGGCGACGGACTGCGAGGAGCCCAGCATGCGAAACTCAAACTTATTGCCTGTAAAGGCAAAGGGAGAGGTGCGGTTGCGGTCGCTGTCGTCCTTTTTAAGCGGGGCTAAAATGGCGACGCCGGTGTCGATGCTGCCGAGCTTTG
>JAITVU010000137.1 GCA_031285645.1 Oscillospiraceae bacterium
TTTTGAAATTGCTGCTCGGGGAATACGCCTATGGCGGCACAATCACGTCTCCGGTTTCATTCAGTTATTTCCCGTTTGACGTGGCCGATAAAAGCATGAACACCCTGGATATCATCGATACTATGAATCCCGATTATGAATACTGGGAGCTGTGCCGGGAACTCAACCTGCTGCAGGTGCCGGAAGACGTGCTGTTCCGTCCGTTTGAAACGCTCAGCAACGGCGAGCAGACAAAGACGCTGATCGCCGCCCTGTTTCTCAAAAAGAATAACTTTTTGCTTCTGGACGAGCCCACCAATCATTTGGATTTTCTGGGCAAAGAAAACATCACCCGCTATCTGAAATCAAAAAAGGGATTCTTGCTTGTATCCCACGACAGGACGCTTTTGGATGAAACAGTCGATCACATCCTGTCCATCAACAGGACGGACATAGAAATCCAGAAAGGGAACTTCTCCCAATGGCTGGAAAACAAAAGGCGGCAGGATGAGAGCGAGCTTGAGCAAAACAGGAAGCTTAAAAAGGATATTGTCAAGCTCACGGCCGCGGCCCGCCGCACGGCGGGCTGGTCCGATAAACTGGAGGGCACTAAAATCGGCACGCACGCCCCCGACAGGGGCGCCATCGGGCACAAGGCCGCCAAAATGATGAAACGGGCGAAGTCGCTGGAAAGCAGGCAGAATACGGCGATAGAGGAAAAATCAAAACTGCTGCGCAATATTGAACTGTCGGATACGTTAAAACTGTCGCCGCTGCGTTATCACGCGGGCGTGCTGGCGCAACTCTGTGACGTCGGCATCGCATACGGCGCTCGAAAAATTCTCGGCGCGATGGATTTAACTGTGTCCCAGGGGGAAAGGATCGCCCTCAAAGGCAAAAACGGCAGCGGGAAATCAAGCCTGATCAAGCTTTTGGCCGGTGAGGATATTCCTCATACAGGTCAGGTAAAATTGGGGAGTGGCCTTGTAATTTCCTATGTTGCGCAGGACACGGCCGATTTGTCCGGGGCTTTGCCCGACTATGCGCGCGCGTATGATATCGACCTGCCGCTTTTTTTGGCAATCCTGCGCAAAATGGGCTTCGAGCGCGTTCAGTTTGATAAAGATATTGAAGAACTGAGCGAGGGACAAAAAAAGAAGGTATTGATTGCGCGCAGCCTCTCTCAGCAGGCGCATCTGTATATCTGGGACGAACCGCTCAACTATATCGATATCCAGTCGCGTTTGCAGGTTGAGGAACTGATCACGCAATACACGCCGTCCATGCTGTTTGTGGAGCACGACGACATGTTTGTAAGAAACATCGCGACCCGCGAAGTGACGCTTGCTGGGGAGTAAAATGAAACTGTGACAAGGGTGCGGCAATACAGGTTCCTGTAATTACCATCGCGCTGCTTGCCGACAGAAGAATATTTCTTCCAACGCGCTTATATGTTATAATAATCCCGATATAAAGAGAGTACAGCAAAACCGTTGGGAGAAAGGGATGATCTCGTATGACCATATATCGTATGAAGAATTACGACGACATGAGCCGCAAGGCGGCAAGCATTTTCTATGCGCAATTAACCCTGAATCCGCGCAGCGTTCTGGGGCTCGCGACCGGCTCGACACCGCTTGGTATTTATCGGCAGCTCATCGAGTGGCATCGTAAAGGCGACCTCGATTTTTCAGATTGCGTGAGCATTAATCTCGACGAATATAAAGATTTGCCGCCCGAACATCCTCAGAGCTATTTCTATTTTATGCGGCAAAACCTGTTTAAGCATATCAATATCAAGCCCGAAAACAGCTATCTGCCTGATAGCATGGCCGAAGACGCGCAGCGGGAATGCGCGCGTTATGACGCGGTTATTGAACAGTCGGGCGGGATTGATTTGCAGCTTCTGGGTCTCGGGCATAACGGCCATATCGGTTTCAATGAGCCGGGCCGCTTCTTTGAAAAAGGGACGCATGTCGTCACGCTGGCGGATAGCACCATTGAGGCGAACAAACGCTTTTTCGAGAGTATAGACGATGTGCCCAGGCAGGCAATCACAATGGGCATCCGCTGTATTATGCAGGCGCGCCGCATTGTCGTGGCTGTATCCGGTGAAGCGAAGGCCGAGGCCGTCAAAGCATGCTTCCAGGGCCCCGTCACGCCGGAAGTGCCGGGCTCCATTTTGCAGCTCCACGACAATGTCACGCTCGTCGGCGATGAAGAGGCGCTTTCTCTGTTAGACTTGTAATATCCGTTATACAGGGACTTTCAGAAAGCCCCTACAGCAAAAGTAAAAAATAACCGGAACGTTATTATTTATTCCCGCCGCTATAATATCAGAACCTGTATTCTTTGATTTAAGAATACAGGTTCTGATATTTCGGTATCTGAAAACTACTTCTTTTTAACCGGCACCTGGACTTCGGTGAGGTAATTCTCCGGGTCGGTCTGGTCTTTTGAGGTCACAATCGCCTCGCCGCGAACGAGCCCGTCAATTTCATAGCCGTTTTCTTCGATCCAGCCGCTCAGTTTGGCCATGGCGGGGGTGTATCCGTCATAAGGGCCGGAAAAGCGCACCGTCGCGGCGAGCGGGATTGACTCAAGTTCACGCAAAACAAAGGGGTCGGGAACCCGGTCTATGCCGGTGACGGCCGCGGCCACCTCAACATCCACACCGGAATCAAGATGCTCCTCATCCCAGTAAATTGAGAAACCGCCGGACGATGTGCAGGTAATATTGTTACGGGTGATATATTTCATCAGTTTGTGCCACTGATCGGACTCGGCGTCATAGCTTTTGATTGTCTCGCGCAGAGACATAACGTTCACGGACGGCAATGCTTTCAGTTCCACATCATAGATCATATTCCTCTTCTCCTTTTCCATGGCGGCGCGCAGTCTGTTAATGTGCGCCAGCTTGTTTTTTTCAGTGTCGATGGCGGCGCGGATGGCGTCTTCACGGGCCAGAAGCGCTTTTTTCATGTAGGCCCGGTCGTCAAAATGCGGCAGGATTTCACCGATGGCGTCGATTGAAAAGCCCATATCCCGCAGGAGGGTTATTTTTGAGAGCAGCGTGATCTGCCCGGCGCTGTAGAGCCTGTAGCCCGTAAAAGGGTCGATCTCGGCCGGATAGAAGAGTCCGCATTTTTCATAGTGGCGCAGCATGCGCGCGGAGACGCGCACCAGTTTTGAAAACTCACCGATCTTGAACATAGACACCACCCATACTTCTCATGATTTTTATTTGTAATCCGGATTACAAGCTCATCATAAACCCTGACACAGTGATAAAGTCAAGAGGTTACGCGCATTTTATATGAATATTTCAGTACCCGGTTTTGCTGAAATAAAACATTATTGCGTTCGTCGCTTCTGTTCTGGCTTTTTTCTCCACTTTATTGTACAATGATTAGAGTGCTTCGTACAGGCTTACGGCTATTCATAAAGAGCCGCGGGGAAGCGGCTAATATAAAGGAGGCAGGAAATGGTATTTTACTTTGATCACCGGTTTACCCAGGTTCAATTTGGCGTGAAGAAACTCCGCGAATCGCTGCGCAAAAACGGCGTATTTTTTGTTGAGCGCTTTCTGTTTGATTACGCGGGCAATAAGGTGGAGGACGGCGTTATTACTGTATCCTTCACGGCGCAGAATTTCCGCGTCCGTCCAAGCGGGGAGCTGCAAGCCGAGGGGTTTGAATTCCTTGTGGACGGCAAGGATATCCACATCATCGGCGCGGATGCGACCGGGGCGATGTACGGGCTTCTCGAGCTGTCCGAGGATATTGCGCTCGGCGGTTTGAAATCCGTCGAATCAAAGGTGCGCAATCCCTTCCTGAAGAAAAG
>JAITVU010000154.1 GCA_031285645.1 Oscillospiraceae bacterium
CAACGGAGGTCTGGCCGTCCGCCGCCGTGGAGAATACCTGAGATTTTTTGGAGGGGATGGTCGTGTTGCGGTCGATGATCTTTGTAAACACGCCGCCCAGCGTCTCGATGCCGAGGGAGAGCGGTGTGACGTCGAGCAGGAGCAGGCCCTTGACGTCGCCGCCGAGCACACCGCCCTGGATGGCCGCGCCGATCGCGACGCATTCGTCGGGGTTGATGCCTTTGAAAGGTTCCTTGCCCGTATAGTTCTTAACCGTATCCTGCACGGCGGGAATCCTTGTGGAGCCGCCGACAAGAAGGACTTTATGCAGATCACTGGGCTGCAGGCCCGCGTCGCTCATGGCCTGACGCACAGGACCCATTGTGGCCTCGACGAGGTCGGCTGTGAGCTCGTTGAATTTCGCGCGCGTGATGGTGACGTCCAGATGTTTGGGGCCCGCCGCGTCGGCTGTGATAAAGGGCAGGTTGATGTTGGACGTCGCCATGCCGGAAAGCTCGATCTTCGCCTTCTCGGCGGCTTCTTTAAGACGCTGCATGGCCATCTTGTCGCCGCGCAGATCGATACCGTTTTCGCGCTTGAACTCGTCGGCCAGATAGTTGATCACGCGCTCGTCGAAATCGTCGCCGCCCAGCTTGTTGTTGCCGGCTGTCGCGAGCACTTCCTGCACGCCGTCGCCCATTTCAATGATGGAGACGTCGAATGTGCCGCCGCCAAGGTCGAACACCATGATCTTCTGGTCGTTTTCCTTATCGGCGCCGTAGGCGAGCGCCGCCGCCGTGGGCTCGTTGATGATGCGCTTGACATCAAGGCCGGCGATGCGGCCGGCGTCCTTTGTGGCCTGGCGCTGCGCGTCCGTGAAATAGGCGGGGACGGTGATGACGGCCTCCGTAACGGTCTGGCCCAGATAGGCCTCGGCGTCCGCTTTCAGTTTTTGCAGGATCATCGCGGAGATTTCCTGCGGGGTGTAGTCCTTGCCGTCAATTTTAACTTTAAAATCGCTGCCCATGTGGCGCTTGATAGACATGATGGTGCGGTCGGGGTTTGTGATGGCCTGGCGTTTGGCGACCTGGCCGACCATGCGCTCGCCGTCTTTGGAAAAGGCCACGACGGAAGGCGTTGTGCGCCCGCCCTCGGCGTTTTGAATCACGATGGCCTCGCCGCCCTCCATAACGGAGACGCAGGAGTTTGTTGTGCCAAGGTCAATACCTATAATTTTTCCCATACTATTGCTTCCTCTCTATTTCCTGTGTTGAGTTGATGATATGCATAACTTATGTTTGCCGGTTGTTTGCTTTTGTGAACCGCGAGCGGTTCTGCCGGGGTGCTGCCTGTTTTGCCAGTTTTGTTTATATAGCGGTTGACCGGTTTAATTGGCTGTCTGGACCATGGCGAATCGAATGACGCGGTCGCCTATTTTATAGCCTTTCTGGAAAACCTGGCTCACAACGTTTTCGCCCAGGTTTTCATCCTCTATATGCATGGCGGCGTTGTGGAACGCGGGGTTAAACGGCTCGCCGACTTCGCCGACTTCCTCGACGCCGAATGAGGCGATGATATCTTTGAAATTCTGCATCATCATGTCGAAGCCCTTGGCGAACTCCTCGGTGGCGTATTCAAACTGCGCCGCGCGCTCGAAGCTGTCCATGACAGGCAGAAACTTGAGAATGGCCGCCGCCGTCGCGCTGGGGTAAATATCGTCCTTTTCCTTCTGGGTGCGCTTTCGGAAGTTGTCGTACTCGGCCATCAGGCGCAGATAGCGGTCATTGAGCTCGTCGAATTTTTCCTGGAGCAGCTCCTGTTCGCTCTTTTCGGGTTCCGCGCCCTGATCGGGGCCGTCCTGAACGGTCTCATCCTCGACAGCTTCCGTATTCGCGTCCCGGTTGGTCTCTTTAATGTCCTCTTTTTTGTTTTTATTGCCCATACCATATGTCATGACGCGCCCCAATGCCCGCCACTTCCTCCTTATAGCTTAATAACTGAATTAGCGTGATTTCTGTCATGCGCTACTCGCCCTCCAACGTGTCGGACAAAAGCCTGCCGAGCGTTTTGGCGAAGTAATCGAGGTGCGGGATGATTTTGGCGTAATCGATCCGCACGGGCCCGATCAGGCCGACTGTGCCGGCGCGCTCGCCGCTGATCTCGTAATGGGTCACAACCAGGGACGATCCGACAAGTTCGAGATTGGCGTTTTCCTTGCCGATGCGGATTTTGAGATCCTCGCTCTGCGCGTCAAAAATACTGTGCAGGCGTTCCTTATTGTCCAGCATGATCAGCAAATCCCGCGCCAGTCTGCCAAGTTCGTCGTATTCAAGCAGCTTCGCGCCGCCGCCTATATAGTATTGTCCCTCGCTCACTTCTTTACACAACTCGAATATACCCACAAGGAGCGGCGTGAAAATGCGGGAATATTCGCCGAGCGTGACGGAGACGGAGTTGATGTAGGTGGTTGTGATGGTCTGGATATTGCGCCCCGCAAGCCTCGAATTGGCGAACTTCATGAAAAACTCGATCAACTCGGGCGTGACGGTGAAATCGACGCGGCAGACCTTGTTTTTGATCACGCCGTTGGAGGCGATCAGCAAAATCACGACCGTGTTGGCGCCGGCGGCAATCAGCTCGATGCGCCGCACCCGCACGGCTTTGGCCGTGATGGAGGATGTGATGCTCGCGCAGCCCGTATAATCCGACAGGGCATCGGCGGCGTCCTCAAGCAGTTTGTCCGGGTCCGGGTCGCGCACGTTGAAGAGCGAATCGATCTGGTCGCGTTCCTCCTGCGTGAGCGGCTGGCACTGCATGAGCGAATCGATATACTCGCGGTACCCAAGATGCGAGGGCACGCGCCCGGCCGATGTGTGGGGCTGTTCGAGGTAGCCAAGCTCAAAGAGGGTGGCCATATCGCTGCGGATGGTTGCGGGGGATACATTGATGTCGAGCTGCCGGCTGAGCAGCTTGGATCCCACGGGCTCGCCGGTCTGGATAAAGTTCTCGACAATCGCGGCCAGAATGATCTTCTGCCTCTGGCTGAGCTCCATGGTAATCCCCCTTTCTTAGAGCAGCGTTAAAGCAAGATGAAAATCCGGTTTATTTTTGCCTTGGCACTCATATATCCCGAGTGCTAAATCTAATTATAACCATATTTTTTGATTTGTCAAGTGGATTCACAGATTGTTTACAAAAATTATGGCACTCTAATATATCGAGTGCCAGAATTGATTGTTGAGCGAAAGATTAGCAAAAATAAAGTGATAAAATTTGTATCATTCGCCAAAAATGCAAATATAAATGTCAAATAACAAAAAACATGTCCTGAAATTGGACCGTTTGACCCCTTTTTGGCCTATAAGTGAAGGGGCTTTGTGTTTAAAGGTGATAATTTAGGCAAGAGCCTTGGAACAGGCGCGAAAAGCCTGAAAATTAAACAAATTTAATAAGGAGATGAAATAATGTCAAATCCGTGGACCCCAAACTCAATGAACAAAACAGAGCATTACAATCTCAATCAGTGGGATTCCAACGATAAACCCGGCCGCAATGATTTCAATTACGATAATTTTGAGATTGACAAGGCGCTGGGGGAGCTTAATAGCGGCAAGGCAAACAATGACAGTACAGTTATGGATAGCAAGGGAACACCAAACTTTACAACAGTTTTAGAGTGGGCGAATGCGCAGAGAACAAGCGCTATATGTGTTGCGGCAAACGGAACACCGCTATCTGGTGCGAGTGACGCGCCGGCACCAGAAGAATTTATGTATATCGTAGTCGGGCAAGGAAGTAGAAGACTTGTTATTGCCCTTGAATTTGTAGGAACCGGAAGAATATACCGCAGACCAATATTTCATGGTAATTGGAATACGAACTGGGGTTCATTTCTGTCGGTATAAAATATAAAAAACTGTATTTGGTGTATTAATCTTCAGCAGCGCCCGCGGCGCTTAAGCGACGCGGGCGGAAAGGAGGCTTATGGCGGAAGACAAGCTTACGGCAAAGGAAAAACTGTTCTGCCGGTATATGGCCTTTCTCGGGGAGCCGGGGGAGGCGGCCTTACGCGCCGGGTACCCCGCCAAAAAGGCGCTGACGCGCGCGCTGCGCCTGCTCGATAAGCCCGCGATTAAGGAGGAAGTAAAAAAGCTGGAAGGGGCGCTGGCCCGGGACGGCGAAACCGGACAGGCCCTGCGGGGGCTCAGGCGCATCGCCTTCGGCATGGGAAACGACGCCCTGCGCCTGCTTGGCAATGAAGAGGCCCTTACTCAGGACGACATCGCCCTTCTGGACCTGTTCGGCATCTCCGAGATCAAAAAGCCGAAAGGCGGCGGGCTTGAAGTGAAATTCTACGACCGCCTCAAAGCGCTGGAGATGCTCCTCACATGGGGTGATAAAGGCATGACGGCGCGCGAGGGCGGTATTTACGAGGCCCTTGAAAGGAGCGCGGCGCGCCTCGACACCCTGTACGCGGATGCGGAAGCCGGCGGCGATGGCGATGCGGCGTGCGGCGGGAACGAGAAGGACCCGCCTGAAAAGCCATGAGATTCCGCTGCTTTTCAAAGAAACAGCTTGAGGCGCTCACATGGTGGCATCCCGGCCGCCGAACCGCGCGTCATGACGCCATTATTTGCGACGGCGCGGTGCGCAGCGGCAAAACCCTCTGCCTCTCCCTCTCGTTCATTTTGTGGGCCATGGCAGCGTTTAGCGGGCAGAATTTCGCCTTTTGCGGCAAAACGATCACGGCCTTGCGGCGCAATGTGATCGCCCAGCTGCCCGGCCTGCTGTCCGGTATGGGCATGCGCTGTGCGTACAAGGCGTCCCAAAACCGCATGGACGTCGAGTACAGGGGGGCGCGCAATGTCTTTTACCTTTTCGGCGGGCGCGATGAGGGCTCGGCCGCCCTGATCCAGGGCGTTACGCTGGCCGGTGTGCTGCTCGACGAGGTGGCGCTGATGCCGCGCTCCTTTGTGGAGCAGGCGCTGGCGCGCTGCTCTGTTGACGGCGCCCGGTTCTGGATGAACTGCAACCCGAGCCACCCCCGGCACTGGTTTTACCGGGAGTGGATAATGGACGCGGAGCAAAAAAACGCCCTATACCTGCACTTCACGATGGCCGACAACCCCAGCCTTTCCAAAAAGGTGCTGGCGCGCTACGAAAGCCTTTACACAGGCGTTTTTTATGAGCGCTATGTGCTCGGGCGGTGGACAGCCGTGCACGGGGCCGTTTACCCCATGTTCTCGAAGGCCCACATTGTTCAATCGGCGCCGCGCTGCGGCCGTTATGTGATTTCATGCGATTACGGCACCGTCAACCCGGCGTCGTTCGGGCTGTGGGGCGAGAGCGGCGGCGTGTGGTACCGCCTGCGCGAGTACTACCACGATTCGCGCAGGGCGGGCGCGCAGATGACCGATTCAGAGTACGCCGACGCGCTCGAAACCCTCGCCGGAGCCGTTATGCCCGAGGCCGTGCTTGTCGACCCTTCGGCGGCCAGTTTTATCCAGTGCCTGCGCCGCCGCGGCCGGTATCCGGTTATACCGGCCCGGAACGACGTGGCCGACGGCATCCGCATTGTGGGAGAGGCCCTGCAAACGGGCAAAATGCTCATTCATCAAAGCTGCCGCGACTGTATACGCGAATTCTCCCTCTACCGTTGGGAGGAAAACGGCCGCGAGCGCCCGCGCAAGGAGTATGACCACGCCATGGACGACATGCGCTATTTCGCCTTGTACGCCTTCGGCGGCGCGGAACCGGGATTTTACGCGATGGCCGCGTCCCGTTAAGGACGCGCCTCAACAACATAAAAAAGAAAAGAGGATAAAAATGGGTTTAAGAGATTTGTTTTCGAGAAAAAAGACCGCTGAGTCGCAGAGCGGCGCCAATGCCGCCCTGTTTTCCGCCGCCGCGCCGATGGCGGCGAGCGCCAGCGCGGGCGGCTGGGGCTCAACCGCGGCGGGCCGTACGCAAAACTACGGTTTGAACCAATGGGAAGCGACCGACAAGCCTTGCCGCCACGATTTCAATTATGATAATTATGTGATTGATGAGGCGCTGGGGGAGCTTAATGCGGGTAAGGTGAACGGAAGGT
>JAITVU010000158.1 GCA_031285645.1 Oscillospiraceae bacterium
TGGAGACGACGCGCGGCGTGGAATGCGGTGAGGTTGTAATCGCGAACCGCGATATCGGTGAGGATGAGTTCACGCAGCCGCTGAAAAAAGTATTGCGTCCGGCTACGGAAGAGGACATGGAGCAGATCAGGCAAAATAAGGAGAAGGAAGAAAACGCCCTTAAGGTCTGTGCCGAGAAGATACGCAAGCACAACCTCGATATGAAACTGATCGGCGCTGAATACACCTTTGACAACAACAAGATTTTGTTTTATTTCACAGCCGACGGCCGCGTGGACTTCAGGGATTTGGTTAAGGATCTGGCATCGGTTTTGCGCACACGCATTGAGCTGCGGCAAATCGGGGTGCGCGACGAGGCAAAAATGCTCGGCGGTCTGGGCATATGCGGCAGGCCGTTTTGCTGTTCAACTTTTTTGGGTGATTTTCAGCCTGTCTCGATTAAAATGGCCAAGGAACAGGGCCTTTCACTGAATCCGACGAAAATATCGGGAACGTGCGGGCGCTTGATGTGCTGTCTTAAATATGAGCAAAACGCCTACGAGGACTTGATCCGCACAACGCCAAAGCAGGGCAGCACGGTGCAGACGCCGGACGGGAAAGGCGTCGTCACGGAGGTCAGCCTGATGACAGGCATGCTCAAGGTATCGATTGATTCGCCAAACGGCCCGACTGTAGTCAGCGTTCACAAAAGCAATGCGAAGCCCGTGCGCGGTGAGGGCCGGCAAAGAGGCGGTGTTAAAAAGGCGGAAACACCCCAGGATACCGATGAACCAATGGTTGAATTATAATATTCAATAATACTAACCCTCTATTAAAATCAATCCACTCAACGATCGCTCGCTTTTATATGCTTTTTAACTGGTTTTAGTATAAGAACAAAGAACAGCCGCGACTGAAAGTCGTGGCTGTTTATTTTTTTATGCTGATAGCACCAGAATCAATCCGAATAGCACCACCCCGCGCGCGTTCGAAAGCGCCCGCATTTTATTAATGTCCTTTTCCCTGTTCTGCGGGCGCGGGTAGAAAGTTGACGCGCCGCAGCGCGTCGTTTCAATGCCCGCTATGCACCCACACGCGCGCGGTATAGCCCTTCCAACGTTAAACGACCCAAACTCTTTAATTCTCCCTGTTATCCATATCCGGGTGGGTCCGGGAGGTGGCCCCTCCCGGCGTCTTTTGGTTCCTTTGTGACGAGACAAAGGAACTGCCTGTCGCGGCATGAGCGACAAGCCCCGCTGCACAGCAGCGCCTTGCCTTGTTGCGGCACGAGCGACAAGCTTCGCCTTGCAAAAGACCCATAGCGCCGGAGAAAACAGCCGAAATTCACATGGCCTTTAGCAAAGCCGCATTAAAGCAATAAATGGAAAAAAGAAGAACGCTACATTTACTCTGTTGACGATATAATCCTGTTTTTCCAGAGAATCCATAAAATGGGGTCAATGACCCTGTGCGGCACAATGTGGTTGATCGCGTTCGCGTCATTGGGCGCCGATCCCAGCGAACTGAGCCCGAAGAAGCCGTAGTCGGCAAATTGGGACGTGACCTGATTGACAATTTCAACCTCGCCCCAGCTCTCAAGCAGGCTTTGAACCTCAAGGCTTGAGCTGGTAAAGTCGTGGATATCAAAACGACCCGTATTGACATGCCGCGATGGATAAAGGAGAAAGCTGGAAGGGTCCAGAAGCGGTCGGATCGTATCCATTTTTGTCAGGCAGACCGCGATGGGAATATCGATTTTCCGCCTGATGTTTTTGCGGTTGCCGCCTTGCCGGATCAGGTGGATGGTGCGCGAAAGCAGCGTGCTGGCGTCGTCATTGCTCACCGGCCGGCCCGTTGTTTTCAGGCTCTCCCGCACGCTCGGTATCTGAAAGGGATCAATAAAATACAGTATGCCCCGGGCATTGTAAATGCTGCGGTTGTAGTCCGCCATGACCTTTTCACTGCGGAAATTGGCGCCGCAGGCATCGTAAAGCGTGAGGTTACAGCTTTTGCCCAATGGCGGCTGGCCGGAGAAAACAAGGGAATACAGCAGCGGCGTCACCTCGTCCTGCATGGTTGAGGTGATGCATTGGCCGCGCACAAAAAGAGGCTGGTAATAGCGGCTGTCGTAATTATGTATGGTTTCGTCCCCGCCAAGCGGGTAAAGCGCACAGTTGTAAACCTTCGAGATCCGGCGGCGCAGCTGGTCGATCAAAACGGAAAGATAGTTGCTTTTGCCGCAGCCCTCGGCCCCGACAATGGAGACAGGCAAAGTGGGCACACTGTCGTCGTCAATAATAACAGGGTAGCCGCAGGAAGGGCAGAGACGCTCGATCAGGGCGCTTTTACACGCGGGGCAGAGAGGATTGCCGTTCTCCTCGTGGATGTCCGCCGCCGGTATCGGCAGTCCCGATCGCTCGCAGTTGCCATGGGTACAGGTGTAGGAAAACGCCTCCGTCGCGTGGCGTTGGAAGCAGTTTGGACATACAATTGTCTGTTTTGCCGGCATGGGATTCTCCTTTCAGGAATGCGTCGCGCCTGATTTTATAGTGAACGACCTTCAAAACCGGAACGGTTTTGAAGCGTCAGGCATACGCCTGACGGTACGCTGCAGGCGTGCGCGTTCACTATGTACGGTGCGAAGGCCGCTTCGCGGGCCCACATTCGCGCGTGTGCGCGAATGCTTCAAAAGTGTGGCCCGTTTCTGAAGTTCGCTGAGTATAAGACGGCTTTGCCGTAATATTATGTGATTTTCAAGCTCGCGACTGGCAGCAGCCTGAATTTATCATAGAACATTTCGTCGCGTAAAAAGAGCTTGACATGCAGATTTTTGGGCAGAAGGCTGGTGCGGTACTCGTATGTAATTGACCCGGCCACCTTTGTCTCCTTCTCAATTTCAAAAAGCGGCATACCGTCGGTTTTTTTAAGCGGCAGGCGCCCGATTTTGCCGACGATAACGGCGCGGGGCAACACAAACTCACTGTCCGAGCTGATGGTGAGGGATACGGAATAAGCCGAGGCGAAAAAAGATTTCGTGTATTTAAGCTGATAAAAAATTTCCTGCTGAGGCGTCAGGTCTATGCGCAGCTCAACACCGGGCGAATAGTTGCGGTCGCCGTCCGGCGCTGTAAAGACTGAAAATATCTTGAAATAATACAGGCTCTTCTCGGGGTCCTTGAGCAGCGCGCCGGCGTCATATTCGTATTGTTCGCGCGTACAGGTCATGGATATGGTGCCCGGCTCGCCCGGTGTTTTGGGGTATGCGTCAAAGCGCCACATGATCAGGATTTCCTGGGTGCCCTGCGGCCACTTCATGTTAAAAAACAAATCGCTGTTCACCATATCCCAGGTGAGTTGTTCCACGTCGAGCACATTTGTCAGGTAACGCGGCGTGCCGACCGTCGCGTATTTGCCGGAAACAGCCGCGGCAAATATGTAGAGACCGCCGCTGAACTCGCAGCGCAGGCGCGCGCTTTCCGGCGTTTTCGCGTCGAGGTCGAGGTTGCGGTACTGCTCGATGAGTTCGGAGACGGGCAGCGTCTCCCCGACACGGAAGTCGGGCTTTTTGACGGACGCCAGCACGAGGACGTCCTTGTACTGCGAGTTGTGCCAGTTCACAACATACTCGCCGTCCGCGCCGTCGACACGCATGATGTCGATGTGATCGATCGGCGCGAGCAGGCGGTGCGGAATGACGCTGTCGCACACGCCCTTGGAAAACACCCTGACGCCGTCCAGCACATATACGGAGACGATGTAGTACCAATACTCAACATCATTTTTAAGCTTGTGATCCGAAAGGCCATCCAGGCGCGGGTTTTCAAGGAGCATGCCGTCCCCGCGGCGAAGCGGCCTGTCCCCGCCCAGCTTGCGCCAGACAAGCACTTCGCGCAGGTCGGGGTTGAAGCTCCACGATATGCGCGCCCCGGAATCCGTGGGGACAATGCGCAGATTTTCCACTTCCGGTATGATCAGGATCGGCTCGGACAGGGCCGAACTCTCCGAATAGGCGTTGCCGCGGCGCACATAGACGCTGTAGTAAAAGCGCTTGAGCGGCGCGGGATTCAGATCCTCAAAGGAGTTGGCCCGGCCCTCATAGAGAATGTCGCCGTCATAGGCGGTGAGCGGGGCGCTCTCAAGCTTGCGCACCAATACATAGCTGATGACGCCCTTTGCCGGGCTTTTATCCCAATCGACGCGCACTTTTTTATCCAGAAGCGTCACTTTCATGCCGGACACGGGTTCGGGCGGATGCATGGCAAGCAGGCGCCCGAGCTCAATGCTGTCGGCTACAGTGTTCACCATGGCGTACAGGACGTCAAAATCAGGCGCTGTTCCAATCGCCGTTATTTCTTCTAGCCGCTTTTCAAAATCAGCGATGACTTTGCTGACATGGGACGTCGTTGACGCGGGCAATCGGATACGCCGGGCCTCGGCCTCCTCGATGAGCTCGACAGCCGCGTAATACTGATTGTGCTTGACGCAGTCCCCGATGTTGTCGACATAGGTGGCGTAGCGGTCTTCAAGGCGCTTGGCGCGGCGCTCAAGGGAGTCCAGGCGCGGGTGGCCGGGCCAGAACTTGCCCGCATAGGCGATGCAGCGCTGGGCCGAACTCCAGTTGCTCTCAATCAGGGCGTTTTCGGCGTCGCTGATATATTGCTGGGCCTTGATCATTTCCGCGATGGAGAAACCGCATTTGGAGCAGACTGAGGGGCCGCCCTCAAAAGGCGTGGCGCAGTTGGGGCAGAGGCCGCGCAGCGGCGCGGCGCAGACCGCGCACAATTCGCCCTCGCGGTCCGTCTTGTTGTGGCAGGCCGGACAGTCGACAAATTTGGACTGCGAATCGATGGGAATATTGTAGGCCTGGCAATAACGCCGGATGTACTCCTCGGCCTCGAGAACCTTGCAGCCATATTTTTCCACGGCAAAGTTAATGATGCGCAGCAAAACATCGGTATTGATGTATTTGGAGCGGTTAAACTCATCGTCCACCAGCTCACCGACGGCCGGGTAGCTGCTGATTTTAAGGTAACGGTCATATTTCTGTTTCGTGTCAAAGCTGGAGAAAAGCTGCAGGCAGATACCGGAAAGCTCCTGGACCGCCGTGACCTGGGCGTTTTTAGCGCCGCTGGAGGAGGCCTCCCGCCTTTTAGCCTCGGCCGCGTCTTTAAGCTTTTTAATCGATGAGTACGGCGGCAAGTCAAGGAACGCGTAGAGGTCGCTGATGCCGAGCAGGGTCAGGTTGCGCTGGACATTGCGGGCGACAAGCCTGTCGAGCGTTTCGCCGACGTCATCGTCACCGCTCTCCCGCGGCGGATTTTCTGAAACCGGCTTCCTGGTCAGGTTTTCAAGGGCCGTTTTGCCGATTCCATAGTGGGAATATTTGGCCGTTATGGCGGCCGCTTCCCTGGGCGTGATGTGGCCCTTGCTCTCCAATATGCGCAGTTCCGCCTCAAACTGGCGCAGCATTTCACCCCGCAGCTCCTGCGCGGCGGCGGCCTCGCCGGCGCGCAAGGCGGGATCAAGCATGATGCGCTCGATTTCGGGGATGAGGCTTAAATTGTATAAAGCGATGCTGCGCTTGCCGGGCGTATCCTGCATGCGCACCCATTCCTGTCTTTTTTTGTGGATCGCGGCCTTGATCGCGGTGGCGTCGGTTACCGGCGGATCAAAAGCCAGTTCCAAAAGGACATAGCAGTTTTCCCTCTCCATAAATACAGACCTCGCTAAAAGAATTGCCGGACAAGAACCTGAGCGGACAGGTTTTCAGCCGCCTATGTAATGCTAAAGCACGAGTCAAATACGAAACCTCTGTTAAGGCCTGTTGACATAAAGCTGACAGCGCGCCTTTTCTGCGCTTTTGCACGGCACTTCGCTTATACCCTGAAGGCAAAAAAATATGAAGCCCGGCTTAAGCGGGCATTTTGTTCGCCGTCTATAAAAAGTGCGTCAGAGCTTTTATATACACAGGCGTATGCGAACGGCTGCGCCTGCTTATGCGTCTATATTATACATAATAGCAGTGTAAAAATACAAGCTTTTTACTGCGGTAATGCCAATATTTGTTGTTTCAGCGGCCTGATTTGCGTAAAACACGCCCGCAGGCGGCAGCCCGCAGCGGGTTTTTAACAGAAACTTAGTATATCAGGCGTTCTTTGGCGGCTTCTTAAACTTAAGAAGTTCGATGATATCGGCGATTTCATTGTCGTTTTCGACACGGTAATGAACCCACCCGCCGCCGTTCTTGCCGCAGGGATAGCGGTTTTTCCAGTATTCCTGTGTCCGTGGCAGCATGGTGGGGAGGATCGCCTCGAGCTTGTCGACGGCCGCGCCGCTCAGCTGCGTCGTGACCGTGATCGTGCCCGCCTCAAAAAAGGCGTAACAGAGATGGGCGGATTTGCTGCTGAACTTATAACCCCATCCGTATTTGCGGCCGAAAGGACAGCGCAGCTCCTTGCCGGTTATGTATAAGGCGCCGATCAATGATTCGAGACGGTCGAGGCGGCGTATGCCGTCCGGACCGATAAAGGCGCCGATTTCTTTCGGCGCGGGTTCACGGTTGGGATCGGACAGGCGTTTCCATTCGGGTGCAGCCATAGTGATGCCCTTTCCTTTACTGTCTTTACAGATTTGATTCGGCCCGTGGCTTAATCGGTCAGCACGCGGTGCATGGTGCGCTTTGTGTCGGCGAAGCCGTGCCGGGCGTAAAGACGGGCGGCTTGCCTGTTTTCCTCAAGGACTGTAAGCTCGACATAGTCGAGTCCGCGGGCCCGCGCCCAATCCTCCACAGCGGCGATCAAAAGGCTGCCGCTCCCCTCGCGGCGGCGTTCGTCGGCGACGCAGATATCCATCAGGTACGCAAAGCGGCGGGGGCGAATACAGGCATAAGGCGGCGTCTGTTCAGCCCGGACGAGAGCAAACCCCGCAATATCGCCGCTGTCCGCCGCCACAAGAATATCAGCGTCACTGTTTAGGATTATTGTCCTGAGGAAATCCGCGTTTTGATCGGCCTCGCGCCAATACCGGGGCTGGAGAGCGGCCATCTCCTTAAACAGCAGCTTGTAAATGGGCATTATCCGGGCAATATCGTTTTCTGCGGCCACTCTTATAAAAGTATACGATACTCCTCTTCCAAAGTTAAAAAACCATGGATTCGTCGAGGCGGCGGCGCGCCTCCACAAAGTCCGCCTGTGAAATGGCGTCCACAGTCTCGAAGCGCGCGCTCACTTCGCGGTTCTGGGCCAGTTCGGCGGCGCGAAGCTCGAGCAGGCCGGACTCGTTGAGCTTGAACTCTATTTCAAGCGGGGACCCTTTAGGCAGGCCTTCAGGCAAATCGAGCACGGCTTCGCCGATCTCGGTGCCCTCTTCCGGCGCGGCGTGGCGCTCGCCGGACAGCGATTCCAAAACGCGGATTGTCACCTGTTTCTGCGCCTCCACGACTGTGTAAAACTGCCGCACCTCCGACGCTGGAAGCTCGGTATTTTTGATAATCATATTGTACAGGACTTCGGTTTTTTCCTCCGCTTTGGCGTCCTCGAACGCGATGGTGCCGAAGCTGCGGCTTGTAACGTTGACAATGTCGATATCGGCCGACGCGGCTTCAACACGCGCTTCGTCGATGTCGAGTTCCTCGGCGAGCGTCTGAATGTCCGTGTCGCCGCGCGCGATCTCATCGCGGATGGCTTCCTGCGTTTTACCGCTCTCAGCGGCGCTCTTCTCGATGATTTCGCCGAAGAAGTTCTGGCGCTCGGCAAACAGCGCCGCGCCCTTGGCGACGGCCTCGTCGGGATCGTAGATTTTGACCGGGGCTGAAAGCGCCTGCGACACGCGCTCCGATATCTGCGGCATGCGCGTGGAGCCGCCCACAAGCAGCACCTCCGCGATGCGATTTTTCGCGTAGCCTTTTTTCAGCGCCTCCTCGAGCATCTCCTGGGTGAGGAGGATGGTGCGCTCCAGCAGATCGGCCGTTAAGGTATTGAACTGGTCGCGCGTCAGCTCCACGCGGGCGCGCTCGCCCTTAAAGTTGATCGATATGGGGGCCTTTTCGCGGGCCGTGAGCATTTTTTTGGCCCGCTCGGCGGAAATGGAAAGCTCCTGCAGGGTTTCGGGATCGGAGAGGATATCCTCAGAGCTGCCCGTCTGGCGCGCAAACTCCTCCGCGACGTACTCAATCACGCGGTCGTCCCACAGCTTGCCGCCCAGCGCGTGGTCGCCGCCGGTGCAGATGACTTTTATGGCGTCGGGCTGAATGTCGATCATGGTAACGTCAAAAGTGCCGCCGCCAAGGTCATACACCATCACAACCTTGTTCTCGCTCATGCCCTCCACGCCGTATGTGATAGCGGCGGCGGTGGGCTCGTTGATGATGTTGAGGACATTGAGGCCGGCGATTTCCCCCGCGCGCTTGGTTGATTCGCGCTCGCCGATGCCGAAGTAGGCGGGGCATGTGATCACGACGTCGGTGATGGTTTCGTCGGGAGCGAGCTTGTTTTCGGCGCGCAGCGCCGAAACGGCGTCCGCCACTATTTTTTTGAGGATATAGGAAGACACTTCCTCAGGCGTGCGGTTTGCGCCGTGAATATGCCACGAAATACCTGGCTGGCCGATGCTGCGCTTAACAAAGCTGACAACCTCGTCGGGGTATATTTTCGAGCTTTCCTTGGCGGGAGTCCCGACGACAACATTGCCCGGGGATTCAAAAAAAACGACGGACGGCGTGGTCAATTCACCCTCGGAATTCTTAAGGACGATTGGCTTGCCCGATTCATCCACATAAGAGACGCAGGAATACGTCGTGCCCAGGTCAATGCCCAAAACTTTGTTCATGTCAGGAAGACTCCCTTCTATTCCCTCGAAATATCGTGCGGAATTCTACAGAATTCCGTTTTTTAGTAGTATCGCTATATTGTATTTTATTAAGAGACGGGCGGCTTAAAGTTCTCATACTAATCCGCTTTTAAAACCAGCTACTCAACTATTGCTCAAAACGCTTTCTTCTCAAAGAAAGCAATCGCTCTGTTTCGCAGGATTTTAAATGCGGATTAGTATCATATATAAAGCCCGGCTTTTCGAGCCTGTATTAAAAGTGAAAAAGCCGGGATATTATGGACTTTCCGCTGATTGATTCCCGCCGCCACAATGCTGACTGACCGGCGGTGCTAACGCCCGCCGGATTCGCCGGCAATATATACGGATACCCGCTCAGGCCGAATAACTTTGCCGTTTTTTGTCCAACCGGGGGCCATGCGCGCCGCGATTTTTTTATCGAGCGCGGTATTGGATGTTGGCACGGTCGACACTGTGTTCTGCCGGGTGGGATCGGCGTCCTCGCCCGCCACGGTAAAGGGGTCGACGCCCTGGCGGTAAAGAATATCGCGCAAATCGGTTTCAACGCCCGCCAGCATTTTGTAAAGCCTGGCGTAGTCCGCCTCGCTGCAGGGCTTGTCCCTGAACGAATCCAGCGTTTTGGCGAGGGAATCAATGAGCTGGATAACGTCCAGCTCCATGTGGCGCGTGAGCGAATCAAGCAGATCGTTTTTATAATCCTGCACCTCTTTGTGCAGATGGTCAAACAGCATGTCCTTATGGCTGTCCACTGCGATTTTTTCCTGAAACTGGCGCACGAGCTGCTGCAGATTTTCAAGGATGAGCAGCTGGTGCTCGTAAACGCGCGTATCCTCCTCCGGCGTGTCCTGGGTGAGGGCCGGGGGGCCGTTTTCGGGTAAAGGCAGGCGCAGCCAGTGGAAAAAAGCGGGGGACAGCGCGTGGTAGAACGGGTATAACCCCTTCGGACAGAGCTGCATGAACAAATCCTTGTAGCGCACAACGACGGCAACCTGGTCACGATTCAGGTTTTCCTCAAACGCGAACTGGCGCAGGTTGTCGTATGCGGCAATCAGGTCTTTTTGCAGCGCCTTGATCTTTCGGTTATCCATGCTGCGGGGCAGCGCCATGGACACGGCTGTGTCCAGCGGATACTGCACGGGATTTATAAAATCGGCCGCCGCGCACTCGCTTAAAAGGCACAGGTTTCCTGTGTCCATGGAGAAGAGGGCCCAGGCATGGGGCCGCGCGGCCGTGTCTCTTCCATCCTGATGGTAATAAGCGAAAACACCGTCGTAAAAGCGATCCTCACGCCGAACGCCGACAGGATATGAAAAGACAGCCTCGGCGGTGAAAAGATAATCCAGCTTCTTTCTGCTCCTGATGGCATCATATGTTTTGGAAAAAACGGGCAAATCCAACTGTGACAGCTCCTTTTATGGAAAAAGATCCTTTATGCAATGAACCTCCCCGGGGCGGAGACCCCGGGGTATCAAGCCGACGATACCGGGCTGCGGCCCAAAAAGGGCTTATAGCAATATCCAATTAAAAAGCAGATAAAAACGAGCGATGCGTTTTAGGTAAAACGCGTTCTGAGCGACGTTTTTATCGCTCTTTTTAACGGATATTGGTATTATATGGTACCGCTGCAAGCA
>JAITVU010000221.1 GCA_031285645.1 Oscillospiraceae bacterium
ATCCTCGCCCTTTCCGCCGATCAGGTGGAAGACTACGACGAGACCGACTGCATTCGCTGCGGCCGGTGTGTGCGGGCTTGCCCCTTGAACCTGATGCCCCTGCGGATCGAGGACGCCTATCTGCGCGAGGACGACGCGGCTCTGGGCGCGTTCAAGGTGAACCTTTGCATGGAATGCGGTTGCTGCGCCTACGCCTGCCCGGCCAAACGCCATCTGGTGCAGGTGAACAGGCTGGCAAAAGCGCGCTTACGGGCAGCCGCCCAAAAGAGCTAGCACCTAAAGCTTTTACAGAGCCTGATTCATGCGCTTCCGTGTCACAAAATATGTGAGGAGGATGGATTCATCATGCTGATGATGAGTCGTTGTCTGGGATGAACAAGAATTTAGTGATCACATCGTCGCCGCATTTCAGAGCCGCGACAACAACAAGGGACATCATGCTCGATGTGCTGGTGGCTCTGATCCCCACTTTGGTTTTATCGGTGTTTATCTTTGGTTTTCGCGCGTTGATTCTCAGCGCTTTTTGCGTTATTTTCTGTGTCTTGTGTGAGTATGTGTACAGGCGGCTCATGAAGCTGAGCTTTACGATCGGGGATCTCTCAGCCGCGGTAACGGGCCTGATACTGGCGTTTAACCTGCCTGTTTCATTGCCGCTCTGGATGGCGGCGATCGGCTGTTTTATCGCGATTGTCATCGTCAAACAGCTTTTCGGCGGTATCGGCAGAAACTTTGCGAATCCCGCGATCACGGCCAGAATTGCGCTGACGATTTCGTTTGTCGGACCGATGACGAACTGGACGGCCCCGCGGCTGTTTCTTTCGGATGCCGCTACCTCAGCGACGCCTTTGGCTTTGGCCGACGCGGCGACCTCAGCGACGGCGGGCGTGACGGCACTGCCGGGTTATATGGATATGTTCTTGGGTATGATCAGCGGGTCCATCGGTGAGACCTGCAAACTCACCCTGTTGATCGGGGGCCTTTACCTTGTTCTGCGCAAGGTCATCACGCCGACAGCGCCGCTGGCCTTTGTCGGAACCGTCTTCGTCCTGAGCTGGGCGCTGGGGGCGGACCCTGTCTACCATATCCTGGCTGGAGGATTGATGCTGGGCGCTATTTTTATGGCGACGGATTATGTGACGACACCGACGACGGAGATGGGAAAACTCATTTTCGGCGTGGGCTGCGGTCTTATCACTGTTATCATACGCCTGTACGCGGGATATCCCGAGGGCGTCAGCTTCGCGATCCTGCTTATGAATATTGTGACGCCGCATATAGACAGGCTTTGCACGATAAAGGCGTTCGGCGGCGCCAGGCATAAGGCCTTATAAAACGAACAGCTCCGGTACTTTTCTGGAAGGAGGGCGCGCCGGTTGGCGTGCGCCACATGTATGGTTAAATTCAGGGACGGCCTCATAGGCCCTGTTGTCATATTGTTCGCCATATGCGCCGTTATCACGTTTGCCATGGCGGCTGTGTACCAGGCCACCGACCCTGTCATCAGGCGGGGAGAGATTGAGGCGGCCAACGAAACGCGCAGCGAAGTCCTGCAGACGTCCGAGACGTTTACGGAAGTGACGGGGCCCGCTTGGCCGCAGGGTGTGAGCGAGGTTTACAGCGCCGATAACGGAAGCGGATATGTTGTCCGATCGTCGGCCAAGGGTTATGGCGGGCCTGTCGTGTTTATGATCGGCATCGACAATGCGGGCGGCATTGCGGGTATTCAGATATTCGAACACAGCGAAACGCCCGGCCTTGGCACAAAGGTTGACAATCCGGATTATCTGGCGCAATATCTTGGACAGACAAACCCGGCGTCGGTGGACGCCATATCGGGCGCCACGCGCACGTCCAACGCGCTTAAAACGGCGCTGGAACAGGCACTGGAGGCCTATGAGCTCGTGGATAAGGAGGTGCCGTAATGGAGAAAAAGGGAAGGCTGTCCCTGTTGTTTAACGGCGTCATAAAAGAAAACCCTGTTCTTGTGCTTCTTCTTGGCACCTGCCCGACGCTTGCGGTGTCAACTATGGCTGTGAACGGCCTTGGCATGGGGGCCGCCGCGACTTTTGTCTTGATTTGTTCGAATGTTGTGATTGCGATGCTTAAAAACGTTATTCCCGATAAGGTGCGCATTCCATGCTATATTGTCATCATCGCGGGGTTTGTAACAATGGTGCAATTGATCGTGAAAGCCTATGCGCCCGAAGTTGATCAGGCTTTGGGGCTCTTTTTACCGCTCATTGTTGTCAACTGCATCATATTGGGCCGGGCGGAGATGTTTGCCTCGAAAAACAGCGTGCTCAATTCCGCTCTGGACGGGCTCGGCATGGGGCTCGGCTTCACCCTCGCACTGCTGATAATGGGTTCTGTTCGCGAGATTTTGGGGTCCGGCACATGGTTTGGCATCCCGATTACAGCGGGCAGAATTGATCCCATGAGTATATTCCTGCTTGCGCCGGGCGGCTTTTTTGTTTATGGTACGATTATCGCGGCTTTAAATAAACTGACAAAGGGGCGCGCGATCAAACGGAAGAGCATGGGGTGCGACGGATGTCCGTCGGCGGCCGCCTGCGGCGGCGCGGGCACTGGACAGTGCCCGCCGGATAAGGAGGGACAGAGCTGATGAAGATGGTGCTTGCGATTTTAATCAGCGCTATTCTTGTCGACAACTTTGTGTTGTCCAAGTTTTTGGGTATTTGCCCCTTTCTTGGCGTCAGCAAAAAGCTTGACAGCGCAGTGGGTATGAGTGTGGCAGTTACGTTTGTCATGCTTATGGCGTCAGCCGCCACATGGCCGATTTACTATTACATCCTGGTTCCGGACTACACATACCTCAATACCATTGTTTTCATACTTGTCATCGCGGCTTTGGTACAACTGGTGGAGACGGTGCTCAAGCGCTTCATTCCCTCGCTGCACAAATCACTTGGCGTATATCTGCCGCTGATCACGACAAACTGCGCGGTCTTGGGACTCGCTATACTGAACATTGATGAGACATATACATTTTTCCAGTCGGTTGTTAATGCGCTGGGGGCCGGTGTTGGCTTCCTGCTTGCGATGGTCCTGTTCTCCGGCGTGCGCATGCGTATGGAAAGCGCGACGGAAACACCGAAAGCATATCAGGGTATTCCCATTACATTAGTTGCGGCGTCAATTGTTGCGATGGGGTTTATGGGGTTTGCCGGGGTTGCGGACGGGATATTCGGTTAATCAGGCACAATAACACTTTGTCTTGCAAATTTTAAATAACAGGAAAGGCGGGCTAGGGCTCGTGCGCGGATTTAATCTTCGCGTTGCCTTCGGTCTGGAACAAGGGCCTTTTTATGACGATATTGATGCCGGTTGCAATTGTTGCGGCGATTGGCCT
>JAITVU010000416.1 GCA_031285645.1 Oscillospiraceae bacterium
ATGCCGCCGGTGGGGAAGTCCGGCCCCTCGATGCACTCCATGATCTCGTCCTGGGTGGCGTCGGGGTTGTCGATCAGCAGGTTGACGCCGTCGATGACCTCCCGCAGGTTATGGGGGGGGATATTCGTCGCCATGCCCACCGCGATACCCATGGAACCGTTGACCAACAGGTTCGGGAAGCGGGCGGGAAGAACCGCCGGCTCCTTGCGGGTGTCGTCGTAGTTGGCGTTGTAGTCGACGGTTTCTTTTTCGATATCGGTGAGCATACTCACGGATATCTTGCTCATGCGGCTCTCTGTATAACGATAGGCGGCAGGCGGGTCGCCGTCCACCGAGCCGAAGTTGCCGTGGCCGTCCACCAGCGGGTAGCGCAGGGAGAAATCCTGAGCCAGACGCACCAGCGCGTCGTACACGGACTGGTCACCGTGGGGGTGATACCTACCCAGCACGTCACCGACGGTGGTGGCGCACTTGCGGTAGGGCTTACTGGGGTCAAGCCCCTCCTCGTACATGGCGTACAAAATCCGCCGGTGCACGGGCTTTAACCCGTCGCGCACATCCGGCAAAGCGCGGGACACGATGACCGACATCGAGTAATCGAGGAAGGATTTTTTCATCTCATCCTCAATGTCGACCTGTATAATCCGTTCTTCTTCGTTTATCATGTGCCAACCTCTTCCCGCTTAAATGCTATAGCAAAAGTAAAAAATAACCGGAACGTTATTTTTACTTTCTGCCGAATGCGGCGGGAATTTTAATGTCTTTCTGTTCCGCTTATTTATTCCCGCCGCTATAAGATCCCTTTTTTCTTTTGGTAAAAAGAAAACCATTTTCCCCTTTTACCGGCCATGTTTTTGCAGCCGTTCTTTAATTCAAAACCGGACTGTCAGTGCTCTCCAAATCAAATATATCGTCCCAATAAAGCCGCACCTGCTCGATCATGTGGCCGATGTTGCCCTCCCCGGCGTACAAAGCCATATCGAAAAAATCATGATCAAAGTCCGACCAATAAAGCTCGTTTTCATCGCCCTTAGGCACAACGCCGGGGGCCAGACGCCCCACATAAATTTCGACATAACACTTTTGGAAATAATATGTGAAATCCATCAGGTGTTTCAGTTCAATATCGTCCCCCGATATGCCCGTCTCCTCAAAAAGCTCCCTGTAGGCCGCGTCACAGCCGTCCTCCCCGGGTTCGATCTTGCCGCCGACAAGATTTGAAAGCCCTTTATACGGGTCCTTTTTTCGCCTGCACATCAGGATTCTTTTGGTATCGTGGCTGTAGACCATGATACAGTTATATCCCTGCATGTTACACCTGTTTTCATAGATAACTTTCAGGTTTTCCACGGACAAACAATCCGCCGGACTGTTTGTCCTCTTGCCTTCGGAAGCCATAAACTTAAATTTTATAAATTGCGGATTCTTAAGGCCCTGAGGGCCTTAAGCGGGGGGTGGGGCGGAGCCCCGTTAAACATCCAGATTGCGCACATAGCGCGCGTTCTGCTCGATAAACTCCCGGCGGGGCTGGACCTTATCACCCATGAGGATGGTGAAAATCTCGTCCGCTGCTGCGGCGTCGCTCAGGTTGACGTTGAGGATGATGCGGTTCTCGGGATTCATCGTCGTATCCCAGAGCTGCTCGGAATCCATTTCGCCGAGGCCCTTATAGCGCTGGATATCAATTTTCGCGTTGCCGTCCGGATTGAGCTCGGCCATAATGCGGTCGCGTTCACGGTCGGTATAGGCATACCGCGTCGTTTTGCCCTTTACAAGCTTATAGAGGGGGGGCTGGGCGATGTAGATATGGCCGGCCTCGACAAGCGGGCGCATAAAGCGGAAAAAGAATGTGAGCAGCAATGTGCGGATATGCGATCCGTCGACGTCCGCGTCCGCCATGATGATGACTTTGCCGTAGCGCAGCCTTGTGAGGTCAAACTCCTCGCCCATGCCGCAACCGAGCGCCGTGATGACGGGCATGAGCTTATCGTTGCCGTACACTTTATCAAGGCGCGATTTTTCCACGTTGAGCATCTTGCCCCAAAGCGGCAGGATCGCCTGGAAATTGCGGTCGCGCCCGCCTTTGGCGGAACCGCCCGCGGAATCGCCCTCCACAATGTAAATTTCCGTTGTCACATTGTCCTTGTTAATGCAGTCCGCGAGCTTGCCGGGCAGGGAGGCGGATTCAAGCGCGGATTTGCGCCTTGTCATATCGCGCGCTTTGCGCGCGGCCTCCCTGGCGCGCGCCGCGCTGATGGATTTATCCATGATCGCGCGCGCCACGGACGGGTTTTCCTCGAAATACGTTGTGAGCTTATCGTAGACAAGCCCCTCCACCAATGTGCGGATCTCCGTATTGCCGAGCTTCCCTTTCGTCTGCCCTTCAAACTGGGCGTCCTGAAGCTTAACGGATACAATCGCCGTGAGTCCCTCGCGCACATCGTCGCCCGAGAGATTCTGGTCTTTTTCCTTGAGAATGTTATTTTTGCGCGCGTAATCGTTCATCACGCGCGTCAGGGCGGTTTTAAAGCCGAGTTCATGCGTGCCGCCCTCAACAGTGTTGATGTTGTTGGCGAAGCTGAGAATCACATTATTGTAGGAATCATTGTACTGCATGGCGACTTCGGCGCTGCCGTGGTCATTTTGCGCCGCGAGGTAAATAATCTCGTCGTGCACAACCGTCATGGCTTTGCGCTTGTGGATGTGCTCAATAAAGCTCACAATGCCGCCTTCATAGTGCAGCTGCGTCACAACCGGCTCGCTCTCCCGCTCGTCGGTGATGATGATATTGATGCCCGCGTTGAGAAAAGCCTGTTCGCGCAGGCGGTCCAAAAGCGTGGTATATGAGAACTCGGTCTCCTCAAATATCTCGCCGTCGGGTTTAAACGCGATTTTTGTGCCGACCTCCGTTGTTTCACCCGTTATTTTCAGATCATCCACCTGGACGCCGCGCTCAAAGCGCTGGTAATGGCAATGGCTGCCGTCGCAGACCTCCACCTCAAGCCACTCAGACAGGGCGTTGACAACAGAGGCGCCCACGCCGTGCAGGCCCCCGGAATAGACATAGCCGCCGTTGCCGAATTTGCCGCCCGCGTGCAGAACCGTGAAGACGACCGTGACGGCGGGCAGCCCCATTTGCGGCTGAATGCCGACGGGGATACCGCGTCCGTTATCCGTGACGACAATAATATCGCCGGGCATGATCCGAACGTCAATTTTATCGCAATAACCCGCCAGCGCCTCGTCAATGGCGTTATCGACTATTTCATAAACAAGGTGGTGCAGACCCCGCGGCCCCGTACTGCCAATGTACATACCAGGCCTTTTGCGCACGGCTTCAAGGCCTTCTAGGACCTGTATATCGGTTTCATCATAGGTGCCGTTAGGCAAATTGATCTCCTGATCCATTTGATCCATAAAGTAGAAACATCCTTTCACAAAGGGTATGAAGTCCGGTCATTAAGAAATTTACAGATTGGCAATCTCTTTTATATAAAACGCCCGTTTGCGCAGTGTGGAAGGGGATATCTGGGAAAGATAACAGCGCGTCTCTCCCTTGTGTTCACAAACAACGAAGCTCTTGGGTATATCTGTCGCCACTTCGATAATGCGGCCGTCCCGCTGGGCCTTGGCCAGATACGATTTTGTCACGCGCGAGGTTGAGGCGTTGTCGAGGTCGAAAATACCGATGACATCGCGCGAGCTGACGACGCATTCCTGTCCCAGAAATAAATACATAACAGACTCCTTTTCCGGCGCTATGTAAATTCGTTTCTCAATTCATCCGGTCTTATAGCTGTATAGGTTTAAAACTGTACCAGTTTTAAACCTGTATGACTATATCATTCCGCGCTCAACGTCCCCTCGCTGACATGAAAAACGCGCCCGTTTCCAATGCCGGTGAACAAAGTGCGGTCGCAGCAGGTGATGATGACCTGCATGCCCTCAAATTTTTGAAGCAGATAAGAGCGCCGCGAGTCATCAAGCTCGGACATCACGTCGTCCAGAAGCACAACGGGCGGTTCCGCGTTCCTCTCTTCGAGTATGCCACATTCCGCCAGTTTTAACGCTAAAACACAGCTTCTCTGCTGCCCCTGGGAACCGAACGCGCGCGCTGAAACCCCGTCTATCAGAATATCAATATCATCCCTGTGCGGGCCGCACAGCGTCTTGCCGGCGTCGATATCATCACGCCGCCCTGTTTTAACGGCCCGCTGAAATGTTTCCTTGTAGTCGGCGCGCTGGAAATCCGCCTCCACATTCCCGATCGCGGGCCTGTATGCGAGCGACAATTGCTCTTTTTCACCCGATATGCCCCTGTACACATCAGCCGCCAAAGGCGCCAGTTTTTTAATGTACCGCGCGCGCAGCCAAATGATGTACGCGCCGTACTCAATCAGGCTTTGATCCCAGATATCCAGTGTTTCAAGCAAGGCCGGATGCCTGGGAATGTCCCTGAGCAGGCTGGCCCTCTGCTTGAGGATTTTATGATAGGCGTCGAGAATATCCGCGTATTTCGGAAAAGTCTGGCACAAGGAGAGGTCGATCATCCGCCGGCGGTTTTCCGGGCCCTGCTTGACGAGTAAAAGATGGTCGGGGGAGAAGAGGACGCAGCAGAATTCGCCTGCCAGTTTGCTTTGGCCCGATTGCTTGATCCCGTTGAGCAAGACCGTTTTTTTCTTCACAGCCACCGTGATGGACGCTGTCTGCTCCCGACCCTTTGCGTAAAAATCGAGTTCCAGTTTGGCTGAATCCGCGTTGAAGCGGATAAAGTCGTCATCTCTGGCCCCTCTGAAGCTTCTTGCCCCGGAAAAGAGCCAGATCGCCTCGAGAATATTGGTTTTGCCCTGTGCATTGTCTCCATAAATGACATTCGCACCCGGTCCGGGTGCAAATTCCACGCGCGTCGCATTTCTGAAATCGCTCAGCGTAATTTTTTCTATCCTCACCCGGACACGACCTCGTATTCTTTTCCGTCAACGCTCACAACCATCCCGGTGTATATCTTTTTTCCTCTCTCCAGACAAGCGTTTCCATCCAAAAAAACAGAGCCGCTTTGGATCATAGCCTTTGCATGCCCGCCGGTTCCGGCAGCGCCGCAAAATTTAAGCAAAGCGTCCAGTTTTATAAAGGACGTCCGGATCACCACCCGCTCACGCGTCATTTTTAAGCCTCACGGGGAGAACAAGGAAAAGAAAGTCGTCGCCCTGCGGCGGCAATATTTTGATGGGGGACAGCGCGCCGCTTATTTGAACGCGCACCTCGTCCGTCCCCGCCGCCTTAAGGGCGTCGAGCAAATATTTATTGTTAAAACCCATCTCGACGGAGGGACCCTGGATATCACAGTTTATTTCATCCTGCACTTTCCCTATTGACGTGGAACAGGATATCCTGATTTTTCCATCGTCAAAATTAAGCCGCAGGGGACTGCGCAAACGGTCCGAAATCAGGAGGGACGCGCGCTCCACACACTCTATAAAGGCGCGCGTGGATATTTTAACCTCCGTGCTGCCTCCCGACGGAATGGACGCTTTATAATCGAGAAAATCGCCCTCCAAAAGGCGCGATACCACGGAATAATGGCCGATGCCAAAAACAATCTGACGCCCGCTCACCATAATGGACGCTTCCTTTTCGTCATCGTCCCCAAGCAGTTTGGCGATTTCGGAGAGCACTTTCCCCGGCACGACAAACGAGATATCCTTCCCGTTTTTAAGCGCCGTATTGCGCATGGCCAGCCTGTACCCGTCGACGGATACAACGGTGAGAGTGTCCGCGTGCATATCGAAGTTCGATCCGGTATGGACCGGCTTTGTGTCTGTAGTGGCGATGGCGAAAAGTGTCTGGTCGATCATGGATTTCAAAATCGGCTGGGCGATGCTGACACCGGCCCCGTCCTCGATTTCAGGCAATTCGGGGAATTCATCCGCCGGCGTGCCCAAAATGGTGAACTCAGCCAGTCCGCTTTTAATCTCAGTCAGATAGCGCTCCCCAACGCTGACACTGACTTCGGAATCGGGCATTTTCCTTATCATGTCGGCGAAGAGCCTCGCCGAGAGCACAATGGACCCCTCCGCTTCAACTTTGGCGTCTATCGTCGTCGTTATGCCCGATTCCATATCATATCCGGTCAGCATAAGGCTGTTGTCGGATGCTTTTATCTGAATACCTTCCAAAGACGGGATACTGCTTTTTGCGGGGATGACCCTGGAGACATTCGTCACGGCGTCAACAAGCACCGCTTTATCACAGATAAATTTCATAATGCGGACAACTCTCCCTTCCAGAAGTTTGTTTAACAATGAATTTTAAGTTAAGAACCGGTATAAATCAAAATGACAGAGGATTACATTTTAAAATTCTTTTGGTTTATTTAACTAAATAAATTTAAAATTAGTAGTGTATTATGAAAAAAGATAAGATAACTAGTTTATTATAGTAGTAGTAGTAGGGGCTGTTAATAAGTTAGGATTGTCTGTTTTTAACATCAATAAAACAAAAATACAGTCTGACAAAATCTGAAAACAGGTGGAATATTTTTTGAGATTGGCATTATCCAGACAGAACATGTTCAAAAAGGTGAAGAAAAGAAACGCTTTGTTGAAGAATTGTTGATATAAATGTTAATCCGGTACAAATCTGAAAAATTGATATGTGAATAACTCTTGCGAGTTAATTGTTAAGTGGGTGAAAAGTTAAGAACAGCAAAAATTGGGGTAATGATGCAAAGAAAAAATGAGATTATCAACA
The DNA here is from genome assembly GCA_031285645.1 of Oscillospiraceae bacterium. GTDB lineage: Bacteria > Bacillota > Clostridia > Oscillospirales > Ruminococcaceae > WRAV01. Next base: position 6,751 of record JAITVU010000416.1, read on the forward strand.
AATTACATGTTGATAAGTTAAAGAGTACGGATATTTTTAATAATATCTTCAACCGTTTCCTTATAGTGGGAATCTTTGCTGATTCGTTTTTCGACTTGCTGTATGGCGTAGACGACGGTTGAGTGATCGCGTCCGCCGAACTCCTCGCCTATTGACGACATTGATATCTGGGTGATTTCCCTGACGATGAACATCCCGATCTGGCGGGCGTTAGAAATAGCGGCGCTGCGCTTGTTGGAGCGGATGTCAGCGGGAAAGATGCCGTATGTGCGCGCGACTTCGGATATGATTTTTTCAACCGTGACGGGAACGGGTTGATTGTCGTTCAGGATATCCCGAATCGCGTTTTGGGCGACCATGATGGATGGCGCGGCGTTTTCAAGCTGCTGGTACGCTTTTAGTTTTTTAACGGTGCCCTCAAGCTGGCGGATATTATTTTTAAGCCTGTTGGCGATGTATTCGGCGACTTCAGTCGGCACTTCAAAATTAATCATCTCGGCCTTGCGTTTGATTATGGCCGTGCGGGTTTCAAAGTCAGGCGGCTGTATATCGGCTAAAAGACCCCATTCAAAACGTGTGCGCAGCCTGTCCTCCAGCGTTTTGATCTCTTTGGGCGGCCTGTCGGATGTCAGCACGATCTGTTTGCCGTCCTGGTATAACGTGTTGAAGGTGTGAAAAAATTCTTCCTGAGTGGATTCCTTGCCGCCGATAAACTGGACGTCGTCGACAAGGAGGACGTCGGCTTTTCGGTATTTATCGTGAAAATTCTTTGTGGCGACCCTGTTAATGGCGTCAATCAGTTCGTTTGTAAACTCCTCGCCCTTTACGAATATAATGGTTTTTCCGGGCAGATTTTTTGATATTTCAGAGCAGATGGCATAGAGAAGATGTGTCTTGCCAAGTCCCGAAGGCCCGTAAATAAAGAGGGGATTATACGCTTTTGCGGGATTTGCCGCAACGGCCAATGAGGCCGCATGGGCGAATTTGTTGGAGTTGCCCACGATAAAGGTGTCGAATGTATACTCGTATTCCTCACCGGCCGCCGAATCCGCCTTATCCGGCAGGCTCTGCGTGCGGTCCTCGGTATTTTCCGCCTTTAAGTTGATGGCGACTTCAAAGCCCATGATGACTTCAAACGATTTTCTGAGCATGGATATGTATTTTTCCTCAACGACGTTCTTTTTAAATTCGGACCGGACTTTGAGGTACGCCGTGGATTCCTCAAATTTAACAGGCTCTATGTCCTTGATCCAGAGTGAAAAAGCAATGTCGGAGAGTTGATCGCGGCAATTGACTTTCACCATATCAAACAACTGGTCAAACGATTCCAACGTGTCCATTATAATAAAGTACTCCTTCGCTAAGAATGGCGGAAAATAAGTATATCGGGCAAACAGAAATTCAAGGCCTGTACAAAACAGGCCCGAGATGTCATAATACTATTAATGTTTAAAAATGATACTCACCGCTGCAAGCAGACGGCGTATCCGAGGGATACCGTCCTGCGGGCGGCGGGGAGTAAAATGTGGCGCGGCAAGCCGCGGGCAATCAGACCCGCCGTGTCATTGAATACGTGACTAAAATGTATATACTATTTTACCATGAGGCACCAAAATATTCAAGGTTTTCCACAGGTAAAAATGACTATATTATAAATAGTATGAAGAAAGCGCGGCCACGAAGAAAGAAAAGTCGGAACGCCTTGTTATTTATTTGGGCATATTCAGGTATAAACGGTTGACAGAATACAGTAAATTAGGATATAATACTGATTTGTAAAGGTTTGCCTCGAAAGGAGGGAATTAGAATGAAAAGGACATATCAGCCTAAAAAACTTCAGCGCAAAAAAGAACATGGCTTCCGCAAAAGAATGGCGACGAGGAATGGAAGAAAAGTATTGGCTTCCAGAAGGTTGAAGGGCAGGATTCGCCTGACCCATTAGTTGCCGGCCACAGATGTGGTCTTTATTTGTTGTATTTAAAACAGCTTTGGAGAAAAGTCAACAGTGGTTGGCTATTGTATGATTTTTATATGAGACACACAACCACAATTAACCAGAATTTCTTGTTCAGAAGGCTGTATAAACAGGGCAAATGTTACGTCACGCCGCACATGGCGGTGTATGTAAAAAAGACAAGGCAAAAAACCAACAGGCTTGGCATAACCGCGACGAAGAAAATAGGAAACGCGGTCGAGAGAAACAGGGCCAGGCGGGTGATTAAAGAAGCTTACCGCCTGCTTGAGGACGAGCTCCCTGTTGGATATGATTTTGTCATTGTAGCCAGAAAAATGGCTGTTGCGGTAAAAATGCAGGATGTGCAGGCCGGTCTGCGCCGGGTCATTCAAAAAATGGCGCCGCCGGCCCCTGTCAACAGGGAGTAGCCCTGTGGCATGCGGCTTAACATGGAATGGATGCGCTGGAAATCGCGTTTTAAGCGGATGGCGAATTTTAAAACGATCGTATATTGTCCCGGCGTAGAAAATAAGGATAATCCAAATAAATGAAAACTGTCATTATTTTGATTATAAAAGCATACAGGCGGTTTATTTCACCACTAAAGCCGGCTTGTTGCAGATTTTATCCAACCTGTTCGGCTTATGCGCTGGAAGCTGTTTCAGTGCATGGCGCGCGAAGAGGTGGTTTTCTTGCGCTTAAAAGGATTTTTAAATGTCATCCTTTTCATGAAGGCGGCATCGACCCTGTGCCGCCTTTGAGTTTATGATTGTGAGAGTAAAAAGAGTAAAGCTGAATATTTTATGAATACTCCGGTATTTATGACCCACAAGGATTGGACTGCGAGGTTATTGTCTAGATGAATTTTATCAACCAAATACTGGGGTATCCGCTTGGCTGGATCATGTGGGCGCTCTATAATTTGTTTAAAAATTATGGTGTGGCGCTTTTTATCTTCACGCTCATCATAAAAGCGGCGACATTCCCCCTATCGCTTAAACAACAGAAGTCAACGTCGAAGATGTCCCGGATTCAGCCCCAGATAACCGAACTGCAAAACAGGTATAAAAACAACAAGGAAAAGCTGAATGAGGAAATGATGGCCCTGTATCAAAAAGAGGGCTATAATCCCATGTCGGGCTGTTTGCCGTTGCTGATTCAAATGCCGATCCTTTTCGGTATGATTGACGTTATTTATAATCCGCTCAAGCATATCTTGCGTCTTCCCGCCGACATTATTGAAGCGGGTATGGAGATTCTCAGCGGGATTACGGGCGCACCCGCGGCCGCGGGCGCGCAATTGGATCTGATCAGCAATATCAAGCTGAATCCCGGCGCTTTCTCCGTAATGGGGCAGGATATTATCCAGCAGATTACGGATCTGAACCTGACTTTTTTTGGCATGGATCTGACAATAAGGCCAAGCGTCAGCATGTTCGGCGAAATTTTTACCAATTTTAATCCTGTCATTTTGATTCCCATTTTGTCGGGTGTTTCGGCACTGGCGGCTTCATTGCAGAGCATGCGCGTATCGGCCGCGAGTTCAAGCGCCGGCGGCGGTATGAAGGGCATGATGTATATCATGCCGATCTTTTCCGTTATGATCGCGTTCAGCGTTGCCGCGGGCGTCGGCCTGTATTGGTTCTTCTCAAACATCCTGTCCCTTCTTCAAACGGCGATTCTCACTAAGATATATAACCCGAAAGAAATTGCCGAGAAGGCACAGAAAGAGTTGGAGGAGCGGCAGGAACGCGAGCGGCAGGAGCGCATCGAGGCGAAGAAAAAGCTGAGAGAAGCGGCAAGGCAGGGCAGTTTATCCGATGAGGACTTACCTAAGGCGATGACAGCGAAGGAACTGAACCGTAAAAAGCTCGCAGACGCGAGAAAACGTGACGCTGATAAATATGGCGAAGTTTATGTTGAGGTAACGGACGAGGACCTGATGTAGAGCCCGCCATGATTATAGGAGGGATTTAAATGCCCGTAAAGGAAATCATCGAGACCGGCAAAACCGTTGATGCCGCCATTGACAGCGCATGCGAAAAACTGGGCTGTCAACGCGAGGATTGTGAATGGGAAATAATTGATCTGCCCAAAAAGGGTTTTTTGGGTCTCAAGAATGTGCCGGCAAAAGTCAGGGTGGCAATTGATATCCCCGAAGAAAAGAGCGCGGCGCCTGTTCAGGCGGTTTCGGCAGCCAAAGCGCCTGCCGCACCGGCTGCAGCGAAACAACCGGCAGCGCCGGCCGGGCAGATTTCCGGTGAGGCAAAAGTTCAGGAGAAAAACAGAAACGACAAGCCGGCCGGCGTGATTAATCAGGATAAGATTCTGCTTGCGAAGAATTATATTGGGGACATCCTTCAAAAGATGGGACTGGACGCCCAGATGATCGTCAGTGAGGAAGAGGGCGGCGTCTGCATCAATATCGACGGCAAAGGGCTCGGCGCTATAATCGGTCGGCGAGGCGAAACCCTGGATGCCATTCAGTATTTGACAAGCCTTGTCGCGAACCGTATTGACGGCGATTATATGCGCATCACCATTGACTGCGGCGATTACCGCATGAAACGCAAGGAGACACTGGAGACTTTGGCCAGGAAATTGGCGTCTCAGGTGCTCAAGACCAATATCAGCAGAACACTGGAGCCTATGAACCCCTTTGAACGGCGCATTATTCACGCGACGGTGTCGGAAATTGAAGGCGTATCGTCTATTTCGACGGGTGAGGAGCCCAATCGCCGGGTGGTCATCACATCACCAACGGCGAAGTCGCGTTCCGGTCGCGGCAACAACGCGCTCAGGGGCCGGGGGCCGAGAAGCGATTCAAGGGATGGCGGCCGAGGCGGATATGGCGGCGGCGGACGGCCTCAGAGATCGCATGGCGGCCGGGACGGCCGTGATTCCAGAAGCGGCAGCGGCACACAGAGACCGGATACGAGGCCGCCTGCCTCTTCGCAGGCGTCAAGAACCGATGCGCCCAAGAAAACACCGGAGGCGGAAGTCAGCAATGATAAACCGCTTTATACAAAAATTGATCTGGAGTAGGTTATTACTTTAAATAAACAAGGCTCCTGCCATGCAGGGGCCTTGTTGTACCTTTGGTTTTTTTCAGATGCGTGGAACAGACCTGTTTATTGATGGTATGGGATACTAATACTAATATCCGTTAAAAAGGGCGATAAAATGATCGCTCAAAACGCATCGCGCCATTTTATCTGCTTTTTAATGGGGTATTAGTATAAGGGGACTGAGTATGGATAACAAAACGATTGCAGCGATATCAACACCGTTCGGCACCGGCGGTATTGGACTGGTCAGGATGTCAGGCCCCGATTCCCATATTATTGCGCAGCAGTTTTTTAAGGGATACGCGGGCCGGAATATAGCGCAATCACCCGGATATACCGGGCTTCTGGGACGGATTTTTGATCAGGCGGGGGATGTGGATGAGGCGATAGCCTTTGTATATAAGGCGCCTAAAAGCTATACGGGGGAGGATATTGTGGAATTTTCCTGCCACGGCGGGGTATGGATTCTTCAGAGGGTTTTGCGCCTTTGCCTTGAAAACGGCGCGGAGCCTGCCGGACCGGGTGAGTTTACGAAGCGGGCTTTTTTGAATGGAAAAATGGATTTGGCACAGGCCGAAGCTGTGGTGAACCTGATTAACGCTCAGGCCGACAGCGCAGGCCGTGCGGCCCTTGCGGCCAGGGACGGCGCGTTATCCACGAAACTGAAGGGGATTGTTGAAAACCTTGTATACCAGTCCGCGCTTCTTGCCGCCTGGTCGGATGATCCGGATGAAGACGAAGGAATGGTGACGGCCGAAGGAATGGCACTGGCGCTGCGTGATATATGTGGAGAAATTGGTTCTTTGCTGGAATCATACGATCAGGGGCGCATGATCTATGAAGGAATACACACGGTTATTGCGGGGAAGCCCAATGTCGGGAAGTCGACGCTGATGAATGTGTTGTCGGGTACGCAGCGCAGTATTGTGACGGAGATACCGGGTACGACTCGCGACACGGTTGAAGAGACCATCCGCCTCGGGAGTGTTGTGCTGCGCCTTTATGATACGGCGGGACTCAGACAAACGGCGGATTACGTCGAGGCGATCGGGGTGGCGCGCGCCGAGCGGAAAATTGAGGAGGCGCAGCTGATTTTGGCTGTATTCGACAGCTCACAGCCGCTTGATGACGAGGATAACCGCTTTCTTAAAAGGCTTGTGGGCCGGCCGGTGGTCGCGGTGATCAATAAAACGGACTTGCCAAATTTGTTAGATGTTGCTAAGATTAATGAGATTGTTGAAGACTGTATTTTAATTTCAGCAAAGGAAGAAGACGGTCTTAAAGAGCTTGAAAATGCTGTGAAAAGGCGGATGAACATTTATCAGCTTGATACATCGGCGCCTTTGCTGGCTAATGAACGCCAAAAAAAGTTGATGGATCGTGCCTTTGAATCTCTTGAACAGGCCATACAGGATATTGGAGAGGGTGTGACATTGGACGCCGTCAATGTTGAAATTGATGATGCTTTAGACGTATTGCTTGCCATAACAGGGGAAAAAGTGACCGACAGGGTGATTGACGAAGTGTTCAGTAAATTCTGCATTGGGAAATAAGCCCATGCCTAACTCTTGTGTTTAAAGTGGTGATTATGGAATACACAGCGGAGATAGTGGACGTTGTTGTTATTGGCGCCGGACATGCCGGTATTGAAGCGGCTTTGGCGTCCGCGCGCCTGGGCGCGCGGACTGTTCTGTTTTCAATATCAATGGACGCGGTCGCCAATTTGCCGTGCAATCCCGCCATTGGCGGTACGGCAAAAGGGCATTTGGTGCGCGAAATAGATGCATTAGGCGGTGAAATGGGGAAGGCGGCGGACGCGGTGCTGATCCAAAGCCGCATGCTTAATCGCGGAAAAGGGCCCGCCGTGCACAGCCTGCGCGCGCAGGTCGATCGGGCACAGTACCATGCTTATATGAAAAACATAGTGGAGAATCAGCCCAACTTAATATTGAAGCAGGCAGAAATTACCGATATTAATTTGGATGGAAAGGGTGCTGTGGCATCCGTTGTGACCGCGCTCGGCGCTGTTTATCTCTGCAAAGCCGCGATCATATGCACGGGCACTTTCCTGAACGGCCGGATCTTTGTCGGGGAGCATGCGTTTGACAGCGGCCCGGACGGCTTGATTGCGCCGACACGGCTGACAGCCTGCCTGCGCCGTATGGGCTTGCCGCTCAGGCGTTTTAAGACTGGGACGCCGGCCCGTGTGCACAGGGACAGCATTAATTTTGAGAAACTGGAAGCCCAGGATGGCGACGATCCTATTACGCCGTTTTCCTTTGAAACAACAAATACGCTCGAGAATAAGGTGCAGTGCCATATTGCATATACAAATGAGAAGACGCATACGGTGATCCGCCGTAATTTACACCGATCCCCGCTGTACGGCGGGGAAATTGTCGGCGTGGGGCCGCGGTACTGCCCAAGTGTTGAGGATAAAGTTGTGCGCTTCGCTGACAAACCCAGGCATCAGATTTTTGTGGAGCCCATGGGCCTTGACACAAAGGAGATGTATTTGCAGGGGCTGTCCTCTTCCTTGCCGGAGGAGGTACAGATTGAGCTTTATCGAACGATTGTGGGGTTTGAAAAAATACAGATTATTCGCAATGCCTATGCTATTGAATATGACTGCGTGGACCCGCTGGCGCTGTATCCCACTTTAGCGTTTAAGTCGGTTCCGGGGTTGTATGGCGCCGGTCAATTCAACGGGACCTCGGGTTATGAGGAGGCGGCGGCGCAAGGCCTGGTCGCGGCGATCAACGCAGTCCATATGATCAATGGAAAAAAGGAACTGGTCCTGGCGCGTTCAAGTTCATATATCGGGACGCTGATCGATGATTTGGTGACAAAGGGCTGCCAGGATCCATACCGCATGATGACGTCGCGCTCGGAATACCGGCTTTTGCTGCGCCAGGATAACGCGGATGCGCGGCTTACAGCCATCGGACACGACATCGGCTTGATATCCGAGCAGCGATGGAAAATGTTCCATGTGAAACAATCATGCATAAACAGTGAACTTAAAAGAATAAAGAGTGTCACGCTGCCGCCGTCACCGGCGCTGAACGCGTATCTTGATGAAGCGGGGACAACGGGGGTGGCAACGGGAATAAGATTTGAGGATCTGCTTAAAAGGCCACAGGTGTCATATCGGGAGTTGTGCGCTTATGACCCGGATTCTCAGGACATACCCGCCGATATTGCCGAAGCAGTTGAGATTGAAGTTAAGTATGCCGGGTATATAAAAAGACAGTTCGCTCAAGCGCAGGAAACGGCAAAGCTGGACAATGTGCAACTGCCCATGGATATTGATTATAGCGTGATTCCGGAAATTCGCCTGGAAGCGCGGGAAAAGCTGCAAAAAGTCAAGCCGGGCAGCATTGGCCAGGCATCGAGGATATCCGGCGTCAGCCCTGCCGATATTTCTGTGCTCCTGATTTACCTGGAGAAAAGGAGGCGGTTGCGGAGTGATTGACGAACAAAAGCTGCGGCGCTCTGCGGCGCTCTATCATGTTCAACTGGACGACAAGATGCTGGGGCAATTTTCGCTCTACGCCGGGCTCTTGCTTGAGTGGAACAAAAGAATGAACCTGACCTCCATAACAGATCCTGATGAGATTGTCGTCAAGCACTTTGTCGACAGCCTGATTCTCCTGCCGCATATTAAAGAAAGTGGGGCGCATATTATTGATGTCGGCACAGGCGCGGGGTTGCCGGGTATTCCGCTGAAAATTGCCTGTCCTGGTTTAGAAATGACGTTATTGGACAGCCAGCGCAAAAGAGTGGGGTTTCTTGAAATGGTGTCGCGGGCGCTGGGGCTGTCTATGGATTGTGTGCATGGCCGGGCTGAGGATGTAGCGCGCGATGGGGCCTATAGAGAGGTATTTGACTACGCGCTGGCGCGTGCAGTGGCGCCGCTTCCCGTTTTATCCGAATACTGCCTACCCTTTGTCAGGGTAAATGGCTTTTTTATGGCCTGCAAGGGGCCGGATGTAAAAGAGGAACTGGAAGGGGCGTCTTCGGCGTTTAGGAAACTGGGGTCTCAGCTTTTATCTTTGGACCATCTGACCTTGCCGAATGATCACAGCAGAAGTCTCGTATTGATAAAAAAGATATCGCGGATATCGACAAAGTATCCCAGAAAACCGGCTCAAATTATAAAAACGCCTTTATAATTAGGCGTTTTTTATTTTTTTATGGTCAATTATGCGATGAAATTTTATGGATACAGATAGTATTATATGCTATAGTTTTTAAGGATAGTACAATTCTATTCTATCAGAAATATAGGTATTTCCAAATCGAAACGAATGGATGTGTAGGGCAGTGGCATTAGGGCTTCTGACGAAAAAGAACAGGGAAATCAATAAAGTGGTGCTGTTGCCGATTGCGGACATACATAAGAATCCAAATCAACCGAGAACATTTTTTGACGAGCAGGGTATTAAAGAACTGGCCGCAAGCATCGATGAAAATGGGCTTTTGCAGCCGATTACAGTGCGCCGCACAGGCAATAATTCCTATGAGCTGATCGCCGGGGAGAGGCGCACGCTGGCCTGTAAAAGCCTCGGCTATGAAAGTATTCCGGGCATTGTTGAGGAATATACGGATGAGCAGTCGGCGGTTCTGGCCCTGATAGAGAATTTACAGAGACAGGATCTCAATTATTTCGAGGAAGCGCTTGGTATCGCCCGCCTGATCAGCGAGCTAGACCTGACTCAGCAGCAAATAAGCGAAAAGCTTGGAAAGGCGCAATCAACAGTTGCCAACAAGCTGCGCTTATTGAAGTTCCCTGCTGAAGCCCAAAAAAAAATGCTGGATTGCCAACTGACTGAACGGCATGCGAGAGCCCTTCTGCGCCTCTGTGACAACTCCGCTCTCACTGAAGCGATTGAATACATATATGTTAACAACTTAAATGTGGGACAAACCGAAGTCTATGTCAACAGATTGCTTGAGATCACTACAGAAAAAAAGCCGCCGACAAAGTTGTTTGTCATGAAAGATATGAGGCTGTTTACAAATTCCATTAACAAAGCCGTTTCACTCCTCAATTCAGCGGGAATTCCCGCGGTCAGTCAAAAGTGGGAGACGGCTGACAGTGTGGAGTATCAGATCAGTATACCAAAAGGAAAGTTTCGATAAGACGATAAAGCAACATGAATAACTTAATCACAGATGAGAAAAGGGGTTCGCTATTCGATAAATATGATAAAAGTGCTTAAAAAGACTATTCCCTGTAAAGGGTTTAGAATATGTTTCCTGTGCTGATTGCAAAAACAACCGCCAAAGGCGGTTGTTTTTGCTTTCACGCTTGCCGCGATTGACACGTGCCCCCTTTTTTATTAACCCCGATAAGAGCCTTCAATGTTCCACATGGAACATTGATTTTGGCGCATATATAGTCTATAATATTAACACTGGGGAACAAACATGAAAAATGCTAAAGTGCCGGTAGAACTGAGCGTTTTAACTCTTGGGTTTGTGACTTAAAATAGAAAGGCGGACAACCCTATTTATGAGTAAAATTGTAGCCGTGGCCAATCAAAAAGGCGGGGTGGGAAAGACAACGACAGCAATCAACCTGGCAGCAGAACTGGGGGAAATGGGGCTTAAAATCCTCATGGTAGACATCGATCCCCAGGGAAACGCGACAAGCGGGCTAGGAATCAATAAAAGAGAAATCCGGGGCTCTACGTATAATTTGCTGATTGCGAATGAGAAAATAGAGGATATACGCATCAGGACGCAGTTTAAAAATCTCGATATATTGCCGTCAAATATTGACCTTGCGGGCGTTGAGATTGAGCTTGTTGAGATGAGCGAAAGGACATACCGACTCAAACAATCACTGGCGCCGATAAAGGAGCAATATGATTTTATATTTATTGATTGCCCGCCCTCGCTGGGTTTGATTACACTCAATGCGTTCTCCGCAGCAAACAGTGTATTGGTGCCGATTCAATGTGAGTATTACGCCCTGGAAGGCTTATCGCAATTAATGTCAACTATTCGACAGGTCAAACGCATGTACAACCCGAATATTGAGCTTGAAGGTGTTTTGCTCACAATGTTTGATTCCAGACTTAACTTGACCTTACAGGTAACGGAAGAAGTTAAAAAATATTTCAAAGACGATATGTTTAAAAGCGTGATTCCCAGAAATGTACGTTTATACGAAGCGCCGAGTTTTGTCCAGCCCATCCAATATTACGATCACAGTTCAAAAGGATCGGAGGCATACGGCAAGCTGGCAAAGGAATTTCTGCGCAACAATAAAGAGAAGAAAGGGGCATAGGAATGGCGACAAAGAGAATGGGATTGGGCAAGGGGCTTGACGCTCTTTTTATCGACAACAGCACCGACGACGGCGCGATCACAAGCCTCAAAATAACGCAGATAGAGCCTAATAAAAGCCAGCCGCGCGCCGAATTCGACGAAGGGGCTTTGCGCGAGCTGGCCGATTCCATCAGGGAACACGGCATTATACAGCCCCTTGTGGTGCGCGCATTGGATCACGGCGGGTATCAGATTGTCGCCGGAGAGCGGCGGTGGCGTGCGGCCAGGATGGCCGGCCTCACGGAGGTTCCCGTTGTTATCCGCGAGCTTGACGACACGCAGACATTGGAAATCGCCATCATCGAAAACCTGCAGCGTGAGGATCTCAACGCGGTTGAGCTGGCCAACGGCTACAAAGTGCTGATAGAGAAATACGGCATGACGCAGGAGCAGGTCGCGGACAAGCTCGGAAAATCGCGTCCCGTCATCGCCAATACCATTCGACTGCTGTCGCTGCCCGAAACGGTGCTTGAGAACATAAAGAACGGGAAGATATCAAGAGGTCACGCCAAAGCGCTTCTGTCGCTTGAGGATACGGCGCTGATTGAGGAAACAGCGAAAAAAGTCATTGAGGATAAGATTTTAGTCAGGGACATTGAGAAAATGGCCAAAACCATAAAATCGGGCACAATCGATAACAACACGAAAAACAACGCGCGCGCCGCGGCGGATCCCGTATGGGGAGACAGCTATTACAAGGAGATGGAACTGGCGCTGAAAACGGAGCTCGGGCGCAAAGTCAGTATTGTGAACCAGGGCAGGAAATCGACGATTACCCTTGAGTTCTACTCCAACGAGGAGCTGGCCGACATTGCGGCGCGCCTGACCAACGCACAAAAAGACTGACGATTGTCGGCCACGGGACAAGAAAAGGAATATATTTGGAGGGCCTATGCTTTTTACAAAGGATATGGTCGCGTTTGATTACGACTGCGACTCGGCGCAGCGGCTTAAAATATCGGCCGCTATGCGCTATATGCAGCAGACCTCGGCCGAACACCTCAATCACCTGGGCCTGCCGTATGAAAAGCTGTACAGGGAGAACATGGTGTTTTTGCTGTCTAAAAGCTGCATCAAGATATTTGACATGCCGGTCGCGGGGGAGGAGATCGTGGTTGGAACGGCCGCCGTCGCGACAAGGGGCGCGCGCTTTGTGAGGGAATTCGTAATCGATGATCCCAAAGGCAACAGGATGCTTTCCGCGTTTACGCTCTGGATCCTTGTCGATCCGAATACAAGGCGGATTTTGCGTCCCCAAAGCTTTCCCTATGATCTCACATTTCAGCAGGAAGCCGCGACTCAGGGCGAGATCGCCGATATTGCCCTACCAAAAGATGCCGACCCGGATATTGGTGTTTTAACCGATCTCAGTATTCGCTATTCCCACATTGACTGCAACGGCCATGTCAACAACAGCTTTTACGCCGATTTCGTCTGTGACGCGCTGCCGGTTGAGAGCCTTTTGTCCAAAGGTCTCGACACCATTGTGCTGAGTTATCACAACGAGGCAAAGTGGGGCGACGTCATCACGATGAGGACAAACGCGCAATCCGGAAACGGGTACTATGTTCGGGGCGGCAAAAAGGACGGCAGCCCTTGCTTCGAGGCTCTGGCGGTGCTTAAGGAATCGGCCGCGGAAAGGGAAGTAAAACGATGGATTTCAACAAAGGCGTATTAAAAGCGTTGGGAGAGTTCCCTGATAAGCCGGACCCGGCGTTTGAGGTTACGGCAAGTGAGGACCAAGACACCTATACAAGGCAGACTGTTGAATACAACGTCGAGGCGGGGGAACGGATTAAAGCCTATCTTTTAATCCCGAAACGCTTAAAAGCGACAAACCCGGCCATTCTCGCGGCGCATCAGCATGCCGGGCAGTATCATTTGGGCAAATCGGAAGTGGTCGGCATGGCGGGGGACCCGATGTACGCCTACGGCGTCGATTTGGTTAAGCGCGGCTATGTGGTGCTGGCCCCGGATCACCTCGCCTTTGAGGAGCGCATTGATCCCTTTTTTGACGAGGAGAAGGGCGCGTGCGAGCGGTATGAATTTGTCAGGCGCATTGCCGGGGGAAGCTGTTTGCAGACAAAGTATTTGCATGACTTATCCGTCGCCGTCGATGTGCTTGAGGCGCTCCCTGGCGTCGATCAGGACCGCATCGGCGTTGTCGGCCATTCCCTGGGCGGCCAGGAGGCGACATGGCTGATGTGGTACGACAAGCGTATCGCGGCGGCGGTGTCGTCCTGCGGCATCGGCCAGATCGACACAATTTTCAGGGATCATATCCTGCATAACTATGCGCTGTATGTGCCCGGATTCAGCAAGTGCGGCGACATCAGCGACCTTGTGCGCCACATCGCCCCGCGCCCGTTTTTTATGACAAACGGGCTTCACGACACGCAGCTTTTCCCTGTTGACGGCGTTAAGACCATCGCCGAAAAAGCGCGGGAAAGATACGCCGAACTGGGCGCGGCCCAAAACTTCCGCTCCATTATTTTTGACGGCGGCCACATGTTTGGCGACAACGAAAAGCAGGAGGTCTACGCTTGGCTGGACGATATGCTGGCTAATCGGTAGAATGGATATTGGCGAGTTTAAGCTTATGGTTTCTATAGCTGTATAGGTTTAAAATTGCGACGCAATTTTAAATACGCGGCAAACGCCGCGCGCCGCGAAGCGGCCTATACCTACTGCATTCGTCATATCCACGCGAAGCGTGACAGCAGGCAAAGCCTGCTGTGGTTTAAAACTGATACAGTTTTAAACCTATATGACTATATAAGCCCGACGGTGAAAAAGCCCGCACAAACATACTTGTTTGTGCGGGCCTTTTATATTTTTAACCCAGAAGGGAGTCGGTCGTGACGCTGAAATATTCGGCGATAACCTTTAGCTCAATATCCGACACATATCGCCGACCGCTTTCCAGTTGTTGTATCATATTCTTGCCAATATCCAGACCTCTCAACTGCAATTCGTCTGCCAAGGCTCGTTGAGATAAATTGCGTTCTTTTCTCAACGCGGCAACACGCTTGCTGCATAAATTGAGTGTTCCGTCAGCGTTTGTATTTTTAAACATTTAACACTCCTTTTATTTCACGATATAATCCAAACCCCTGAAAAAACCATCAAATGAATCCATTTTATATAAATGCTTCAAGGCAAGCAAAACGCTAATACGAATACTGTATTTACCAAGCTCCATTTGAGATATAATCTCTCTACTAATTTCAAATTCCATTGATTGCAGCTTGGCGGTAAGCCGTTCCTGTGTATAACCGGCGTCGACACGAAGTCTTTTCAGGTTCCTGCCAATTGATATATCCTGTTTTAGATTGCTTGACATAAGCCCCCCTGATGAAAAGCATGATTCCTGTCCAGATTATCGCAGAAAAGCCAATCAATAATCTGGCTATGCGATTGGTTTTAAAAGAGAATCGGCACTAACATTAAAAAATGTCGCCAGCATTTGCAGCTCTATCTCGGTTACGAACCGTTCGCCAAGCTCAACTCTGCGCACAAAATGGTGGTCGACATCATACCCCTTGATTTGAAGTTCCTTAGCAAATTGTCTTTGAGACATGGGTGGTACGGCATTTTCCCTCAAATACTTAATATTTTTACCACATAAGTTGTTCGAACCATCGGGCGCTTTAATTTTAAACATAAAACCCTCATCTCGGCGTTGAATAGTATTTACCACATCATAATTTTACGTTATAATATGTGAAAAGATGTTTAACACTATTCAACACAATGAAATTTTGGAGGGCTTATATGAACGCTCAAAAAATCTGTTGTTTTACCGGTCACAGAAAGATCGCAGAAGATCAGTGGGACAATCTTATCAATCAATTGCGTAGTGAGGTGCAAAAAGCCGTCGACGACGGTTATACAACATTTATCTCCGGTTTCGCTCAGGGCGCCGATTTACTCTTCGCGGAGGTGGTCTTGGATTTAAAAAAGGATAACCCGCATTTGTTTTTGGAGGCCGCTATCCCATATGCAAACCGTT
>JAITVU010000021.1 GCA_031285645.1 Oscillospiraceae bacterium
TCCGCAGAAACGCTGCTTGCCTTTCTGTTGACTGGCAGTTCACTACTGCCGACGCCAGAATCAAACTCAAAAAGCTCTATCCGATTTTGTTATGATTTCTGCGCGGTCAGAGTACTAGTATAAATTCTGCCGGATGCTATAATATAGTTGTTTAGCTATAAAAAACGAACAAGCCGCTTCGCGGCGCCCTGACTAGCGGCAAGGTTAAAAACGGGTGCCTGTTTTCAACTTGTTCTATTATAAACAAAAAGCCGCATGGCCGACATCTGTGACGAAAAACAATACACAAGCACAGCCATCAGGCTGTGCTTGTGTATTGCCGGATTAAGGACACAACATTGCAGGTTTTGTCACTTGTTCTCGCAAACGTTTGTTTCACATGTGTAATGGGGGATCTCAGCGTGTATATCACAAAATCCAGGTATTATTTAAAAATTCTGCTTCAGTTGTTGGTTGTTGTGTTGGTGCCGCTATTGATTATCGGCCTCACTTTGGGCACGCAGCTCTTTTCATCCCTGGCCCAAAAAGCGTCCCAAATCGAGTATCTGGCCCTGTCCCAGGCGGCGCTTAAAACGGAAGAGCAACTGCGCGGCGTGCAGCTCTCGGTTTTGCAGTTCTGTTCGCAGCAGGACACGATGCGCGCCATGCGCATGGGCGCCCCCGAGGAGGATATCACCCTTTTCAGCAAGCTCAAGACCAGCTCGGCCGCCCTACGCCAAAGCTATAACTCCGGCCTGAGGATTCGGGGCGTCACGGTGGCCAGCAGCCGCAATAAATGGATTTATGACACTGAATCCGGCTATAGCCAGCTCGAACACATTGGGGAACAGCCGCTGATCCCGGATGCTCAGATTAACCAGTGGATGGTTGAGATTGAATACGCCAAAAACGTTTACTTTGAACTGGCGCCTGTTGACTATGTCCTTGTCTGGAATACGCAGTTTCTCAATTTCGGCGTCGTTTCCGTGCGTGTGGATTATGAGGATTTCAGCGCCAACTTCGATCTGTACAGCCCTTTTTCCCGCATTTTCATCATTTCCCAGGACGGCCGGATCATTTATGACGACACACAAGAAAATATCAATACGGATTCCCGGGAGCTCGCGTTTTATCCGCACCTCACGGGTGATGAGGGTGAGTTTACATTTAAAACACCGGACGGCCTTTTTAAGGGCATTTACCTGAAATCGGAGGAACTGGGCTGGTATTATGTATCCGTCCGCGAAGACGCTTTCTCAAGGAAAGAGTTCCTGGGCAATATGGCCGCCACGCTCATCATTCTCTTCGCCGTTTTTATTGCCGCTCTGTTTTTCATCTCACTTCTGTCGCGCCGACTTTATAAACCGATATACAACCTCAGCCACAGCCTTGGCGATATGGATCCCGACGGCGGTTCAGGCGGCGGCAAAGCAGTCAATGAGGTTCAGGCCATCGAAACCACCGTCAGCAAAATGATCGGGGACAACCACAGGCTGAAAGAGCAGGTGGCGGGACAGCGGGAGCTGATGCGGGAGCTGCTTATTTACCAGCTCTTCACAGGGCGGCTTCACAGCGACCGGGACCGGGAAATGCTTACAGCCTATAACATTCATATGGACTGGAAGCACAAAGTTCTGGTCGGCATATGCCCTGTTACTGAGCCGGATACGCCGTCCGAGCCGGCTGAAGAAGTCCGCTTTTTGGAGATTATCGGGCTCATTAAGGAATACATACCCGGCAACACCCTGATCGCGCCCGTTATGATTGATCGCATGATTGTCTTTATCATGGGCGCGAACCGCCATGATTTTGCTCATTTTGCCGAAACCAGCGCCCGAAAAATCTATGACGCCATGGCTGAAAACCTCCAGGTCAAGGCCGGGATGGCCGTCAGCGCCTGTTTTGATACCATTGACGACATTGCGGGCGCGTTTGACCGTATCCGCCAGCTTCTCCATTACAGGGGCGATGTGCCGGGCGGCATTCACTTTCTGGAAAGAGGCGCGTCCGGTGTCCATTATCCCAATAAGACGACCGAATCCATATTGGACGGCATCAAAAGCGGCGACCTACCCGGTGCGCTGGATGCGCTCACGGTCTTCCTCGACGATGTTTTTTTACATACCAAAGACGCCTACCAGCGCCAGCTCTATATGATCTGGCTGATCGGCGATATCCTGCGCCTGGCGCCCGATTACAGCACCGCCATCGTCAACGCGCTTTCCGCGCCCGCGCACACCGATCCCGTTCAGACACTTCTGGCCATCAGCAGCCTTGAGGACAAGAAAAAATGGCTGCTCGATCACGTTGTCAACCCTGTGGCCAATGCCCTTCACGCGAACGACGCCAATAAACAACTGATCGTCAAACGCATGCTCAGCTTTATTAAGGAAAACAGCGGTCCCGACAACGATATCGAAGCCTGCGCCAGCGCGCTCAATTACAACTCATCCTATCTGAGAAAAGTGTTCAAGGACGTTATGGGCGTATCCTATTCGCGCTATCTCTCAAAGTCGGCGCTCGAAAAAGCCAAAGACATGCTGCTGACAACAAACATGCCCATCAGCGCTGTCGCCGGCGAATTGGGATACAGCAATTCCCAGAATTTTATCCGTTATTTTAAAGGCGAATACGGCATGACGCCCGGGCAGTTCCGCAGTCGGCACGAAT
>JAITVU010000066.1 GCA_031285645.1 Oscillospiraceae bacterium
TATGGCGTCGGAAATATCCCGTTCATTCAAATATATATGCTGAAAACCATCCACATAGGCAAGATTCAGGACGATATCGCCCAGCCGGGGAATTAATCCGGCGCAATCGTCCTCCAAAAGACCGTTTTCCGAGGCATAAAGCCCGATGGCGCGGTACATGGCGCCCGTGTCCACATAGAGATAACCGAGCGCCTTGGCCACGGCGCGCGCAATGGTGCTTTTTCCGGCCCCGGAGGGTCCATCAATCGCGATTGACAATTTAACACTTCCCATGCAACGAGACTTCCCGCCGCTCGCAGCGGGTTATCACGGACTGTAAGGAACGCCTCAGGAAAAAACGGAACCGCCTCAAAGGCGGTAAAGGAAGAACGCCCCTTCGCTTCATTAAATACTCAAGCCCGCAAGATAACCTGTTGAAAAGGCGATCTGCAGGTTATAGCCGCCCGTGTAGGCGTCGACATCAAGGACTTCACCGGCAAAATACAGGCCGTCCTTTATTTTTGAGCCCATGGTTTTGGGGTCCACTTCCGACACCTTGACGCCGCCCGATGTGATCACGGCTTCCTCTATCGGCCGAAAGGCCCTGGGCGTTATTTCAAGGGCCTTAAGAAGGCTGACGAGCTCCAAACGCTGCTCCTTTGTGACCTGATGTACTTTGATATCGCCGTCAATACCGGTAAGCCTGATTATGACTGGAACCATTTTACGGGGCAGCAGAGCGCCAAGCGTATTCATCAGGCTCCGGTTGCTGTTCTGCGCAAAATCCCTGAGGATGCGCGCATCCAGTTGTTCATGCGTGAGGCCCGGTTTGAGGTCCAGCTTGAATAGATAGGCGCTCAGCGGCCCTTCCATATGAGCCGACGCCGAGAGTGCCAAAGGGCCCGAAAGCCCGAAATGGGTGAAGAGCATCTCGCCGAGTTCTGAAAAAACGGGTTTCTTTTTTTCCCTGTGATACAAAGAAAGCGTCACGTTCTTAAGCGACAGCCCCATTAAATCGCCGCACCACTTCTCCTCCGTTACCACCGGGATCAGCGAGGGGCGCAGATCGGTGACGGTATGGCCCGCTGCCCGCGCAAAATCATAGCCGTCGCCGGTGGACCCCGTCAGAGGATAGCTTTTCCCACCCGTCGCTACAACAACACTCTGGGCCTCAATGTCCCCTTGCGCGGTATGCACGCCCGTCACGCGCGTTTCCGTCACCAAAAGAGACTCGCACGGCATGGTTTCAATCCGCACGCCGCCGTCCGAAGCATAGCGCATAAGCGCGTCCACAATGTCGGCGGACCTGTCGGAAGCCGGAAAAACACGCCGCCCGCGTTCGGTCTTCAGGCGAACCCCCCTGTCTTCAAAAAAAGCCATAAGCGCCTGCGCGTCAAGCGCCGTGTAGGCGCTGTATAAAAAGCGCCCATTATGCCTGACGGCGCTTATAAACTCATCCTGTGTGCAGTTATTGGTCAAATTGCACCGGCCCTTGCCCGTGATCATCAGTTTGCGGCCCGGACGCGGCATCTTTTCAAGGCATAAAACGCTTTTTCCGCGCCGCGCCGCGGTTCCGGCGCACATCAGCCCGGCCGCCCCGGCGCCGATGACGACAACATCATATGTCCGAGTCATGGCCGTCCTGCTCCCCGTTTGTTTTCTCGTACACATTGTATTCGTCCCAAATGCTTTCGAGCCTGGCATAGGTCTCGGCAATCTCTTCCTTCTTTTCGAGACCGATCGCGACGATGAGCGCGTTGATCAGGCTGAGCGGCGCGACCAGGGAGTCCACAAAACTGGCGATATCGCTTTTGGCCACCAACACATAATCGGCAATCTGCGCAATCGGCGCGGAGCGCGAATCCGTGATGGCGATGACCCTGGCCCCGCTGGATTTGGCAAAAGTCGCCGCTTTAAGCGTGCGCTTTGAATAGCGCGGAAACGTGATGCCGATGAAGACATCCTCCGCGCCGATCCGGAGCATCTGCTCGAAAATAACCGATGTGCTGGCCGTGTCGACGTTGCGCACATCTTCAAAAATATGCGTAAAGTAATAAGTCATAAAACTGGCCAGCGCCGCCGCGCTGCGGATACCCATAATATATATTTTCTTCGCGTCCATAATTTCGGCAACCGCTTCGTAAAATGTTTCTTTATCGGTTTCCTCCATCGTGCGCCTGATTGTGTCCATATCCATGCGCAGAACCTTGTCCAGCACGTCGCTGCCCCAAAGCCTGGAATTTGTAACTTCCATGCGCTGGACAGACGTGAGGCGGTTGCGTACAATTTCTTTAAGCGCCCTCTGAAGCTGCGGATAGCCCTCAAAACCAATTTCGGTGGCAAAGCGCACGACCGTCGACTCGCTGACCCCCACCGTCGCCCCCAGCCTGGAGGCCGTCATAAAGGCGGCCTTATCATAATGATTTTTTATATAGTTGGCGATGGCTTTTTGTCCTTTGGAAAACTTGGCGTACGCCGCGTCTATGGTATCCATAAAATCAGTGTTCATTACAAGCCTCATTACTATAAATTATATACCCCGCCACGCATCAAAACAGCGGGAGCCATTCACAGTCCCTCGCTATCCGCCGTATTCCCGCACGACGATACAACCTCATTATCATATAAAATCTAAAAAAAAGCAAGCATCTTTGCAGG
>JAITVU010000094.1 GCA_031285645.1 Oscillospiraceae bacterium
CAGTAGTGGGGATATCTTGTTCCATTGCTTTTCTGTTAATTCATGTCGTCTCATACCTCATTAGTTCGCTTATTGTGCAACTTTACTGCATGTTTGAGGTTTCAAAACACACTCTAGGATAACAAACAAGAGCTTTATACCCCCGAAAGCTTTTTTTGATTTCCATCATATTCTTTTTAAAATCAATCCAACAATTCCAAAGAGACCCACAAATAGATGGATGTGTGAAGCATTTTCCGAGATGTTCGCAGTTGCTGCTCTGTTAGATAGTCCATATTCTGAATTTGATTATTACAATATGTTGTCATATGACGATAAACAAGAGTTGGTTGATTTTTTTCAAGTGCTTATAAGCACACAATCTTATAACGCAAAAGGGAATCGCTCTTGGGAGCAACTAAAAAAGAAATATAGTCAGGATAATTGTTGAGGACAAGGCCCGCGAAATGGTGGCCTTGTCTTTGTTTATTTTGAGGATGATTATATATGTCGCAAATCGAAAAAGAGAATATTGAGTTAAAAGTTGGAGGGATTACATTTTATGTAGTCCCTCATTTTATGGAAAGCAGCAAGGATAGTATCGATTCCAAGCTTGTAAACCTGATGGAACAGGAGACGGAAAATCGTATGACAAAAGCCGATTCTTCATGATTTAGGCAGCTTTATGTGGTATACTTATCTTTGTAAACACCGCTATTTGGCTGTCGGAAGGGAGGAGCAATGGACAGACGGTCAAATGCGAATTTGGACTGTAATCAGAAAGGGATCGCGGCAATCTACTGCCGCCTTTCTCGGGACGATGATCTGGACGGAGAGAGCAACAGCATCCAGAACCAGAAGAAAATACTTCAGAAGTATGCCGCCGAATATGGCTACAAGCGAACCAAGGTGTATGTGGACGACGGAATCAGCGGGACAACCTTCGAACGGCCAGGTCTACAGACCATGCTAAAGGCCATTGAAAAGGGCGTCATCTCCGCTGTGCTGGTCAAGGACATGTCACGCCTGGGTAGGGATTACCTCAAGGTTGGATACTACACCGATCGCTTCTTCCCTGACCACGATGTTCGCTTCATTGCCGTCAACGATGGTGTGGATAGCCTGGAGGGTGAAAACGAATTCGCCCCGTTCCGCAATATCATGAACGAGTGGTATTCCCGGGACGCTTCAAGAAAGGTTCGGATGTCCCAACGGCTCCGAGGAAATTCTGGGGAACCACTCAGCATGCCACCTTATGGGTACAGACGAGACCCGGAGAACCCGAAGTTCTGGGTGATAGATCCGGAAGCTGCCGAGATAGTCCGGCGCATCTATGACCTGTGTCTGAAGGGCTATGGGGTCGACCAGATCGGCGGCGTTCTGATGGATGAGCAGATTTTATCTCCGCATAATTACTGGAAAGCGAAAGGACTCAACCGAGGCGGCAGAAACGGTAACCGTTCCCCACACTACTGGAATCACTCCACCATCTCCAAGATTCTTAACCAACAGGAATACCTGGGCGATGTGATAAACTTCAAAACCTACTCCAAATCCTACAAGGACAAGAAACGGCGGGAGAATGCCAAGGAGAATATGGTCATCTTTGAAGGTGTCCACGAGCCGATTATTGACCGGGAGACATGGGAGAAGGTGCAAGCCAAGCGCCGCAAGGTGCGGGCAAGGAAGCAGCAGACGGGTGAGCGCAATATGTTTTCCGGCCTGCTTGTGTGCGCCACTTGCGGCTCCAATCTGGGGTATCACTTCAATCAGGGCAATCCGGACATCCGGTACTTCAACTGTGCCAACTACAACAACCGGGCCAGCACCTGCAACGCCACCCATTACATCCGAGTAGACTTCCTGGAGCAGATTGTCCTCTGTGAACTGCGCCGCATTACAAAGTTCGCCCAGCAGTACGAGGAGTCCTTTGTGAAGATCGTGATGGACAGTGCTCTCCGGGAGATGGAAAAGCAGGGGCGGAACCGGCAGAAGGAGTTGGATGCTCTCTTGGCACGGGATAAGGAACTGGATGTGCTGTTTGAGCGTATCTACGAGGACAGCGTCAGCGGCAAAATCTCGGAGGAGCGGTTTGCCAAGATGTCCCAGAAGTATGAAGCGGAGCAGGCCGAGCTGAAAAAGAAGATCGGCCCCTTGCAGCAGGAGATTCGCAAGCACAACCGCCACAACAACTCCACCGAGGAATTCCTGGCCGTTGTCCGCAAGTACACCGATCTGAGAGAGCTGACGCCGGAGGTTGTTCGGGAGTTCATCGACCACATCGTTGTTCACCACGCCGAGAAGATTGGCAAGGAGAAGGTGCAGAAGATCGAGATTTACTACAACTGCATCGGTGAGTTCAAGGCTCCGGACAAAGAGAATTTACCTAGTCCGCAGATATCGGTAGATACAAGAAAAGGAGTAGCGGTTCGCTACTCCCATGCGTCGTGAACATAAAAATGAAGAGTGTCCTTATGCATTCGAGATTTCTCAATCTCAAATCCCATAAGGACACTCAACCTGGTCTGAGTGGCGGGACTTGAACCCACGGCCTCTACCACCCCAAGGTAGCGCGCTACCAAACTGCGCCACACCCAGAAACAGCTTAACCAATATATCACATTTTTAGTCAGATTGCAAGAGCATAATACATTTTTATTGCCTGTTTAAACCATCGATTCACACAGCATTTTTTATTAACACGGTCACTGATTTGCACCCTTTCGTAATTTTGTAAAAAAACTGGATAACAACGCTTTGCAGTCGTCCTCCAAAATGCCGCCGGTCACGAGAGGGTGATGATTAAAAGGTATGGCGTTAAAGTCCGTGAGTGTGCCCATACACCCCGCCTTTTTGTCATAAGCGCCATAATAAACATGTTTTATTCGCGCATTGATTATGGCGCCGGCACACATGGGACAAGGCTCAAGCGTGACATATAAATCGCACATATGCAGCCGCCACCCGCCAAGCTTTTTACAGGCCATATCGATTGCCATCAGCTCCGCGTGAGCCAGCGCGTTTTTGTCAGTTTCCCGCCGGTTGAACGCGGAAGCAACGATTTCGTCATCCCGAACAATCACAGCGCCGACAGGGACCTCCCCCAGGCTGGCCGCTGTTTTGGCCTGCACGATTGCGAGGCGCATAAAATGTGCGGCCTTGCCGTCGTCATGTAAATGCGTATTCATACTTATGGCACCAAATACTGGGACGTGATGAAAACAGTCACGGCCAATAATATAATCGGCATGATGGAAGTGAAGAAATAGAGATGCTTTTTCCCTTCTGACATGGGCAGCGGGGACGGTGCGATGCGGAACATATTATTGTTTTTCATCATCAGATAAGCAAGCGAAATCAGGCCGCCCAAAACATAAACCGCCAGCATGACGGTATTGATCATCTGATCCTGTTCCGGCGTTGTAAAGCGCATGGTGAGCTCAAGCAGCACGGCAACGCCGTTATTGATAAAATGTATGATGATCCCCGTCCAGAGGGACCCGGTCCGGAGCACCATATAGCCCATGACAAGTCCCATGATAAGCGTGTTGGGGCCCTGGACAAGGTTGCCGTGCGCCATGGCGAAAAGGATGGAAGAAACCACCAGCGCGAACCCGTCGCCGAACCGCCGCAGCGACTGCATGATCACGCCTCTGAACATCATCTCCTCTAAAAAAGCGGGCGCGATAATCAGGTTGATGCAGTAAACAAAAATAGAGACGGGCTGCTCGGGGGCAGACATGTCCGGCATTGTCGGCGTCAGCCCGAAAACAAGCTGAATGACGCGCGACAAAAAATCGGACAGGTAAACGCCGACAATGGACATGCCCAGGCAAAAGAAAATGCCCGGTATAAGCAGGGACATTTTCGGCGGCTTCATGGGAAAGGCGATATCTTTTGGTATGCGAATCCACACGACCATGATGATAATCGGGACGACGAAACCGGCCGTATAGGCAATCAGAGACAAAATATTCTCATAAATGTAGTAACCGTCCTGCGTCATTCTGCCGTAAAAAAAGATGCCGACTAATAAAGAAATCGCAAACACAACGACAATACTCAAGCCATATTGGAGCAGCATACCGAAACCAATGATATTGGCATTTTTCCTCAGAGCTTTTTTGATGGGATCTTTTCGGTTTTGAGGCGGCGCCTGGTATGGTGTGGGCGCGCGCGGGCCCCCCGGGCTGTTTTGATTGTAGTAGTTCATTGTGTCTCCAATCCGGTTGTGTGCCTATTGATTATCAGGGATATGGCGGATTTCATGTTACCGCAGGAAGGGCAGGCCGCGATTTTGATTATCTGAAATATCCCAGATGCTTGTGAAGTCCCAGCCCTCAAAGGTTTCCCGTTCGCACAGTTCAAGCGTTTCGCAAGCCCTCACACCGAGCGTACTGTCTTCGGCATTCTTGTTGCCGACAGGTTTCCAGTTCGATGTTGCCGTAAAATTGTAGTAACAATTTTCAAGGAACCCGTCGGAGGAACCGATAAAGCCGCCGACCAGCGCGGCCGATACTTTTGTGTAAACTTCGGCGTTGGCGTAGCAGCGCTTAATCTCCGCGTTTCCGTTTGCGCCGATAAAACCGCCGATGCGGGCGGCCTCCTCGCCGTTCGCGCCTTTGACGGCGGTGACGGATCCCAGCGCGTAGCAATCGCTGAGCACAGCGCCGAAGCTGATATTCCCGGCAAAAGCGCCGGCGTAGGCGTTGCCGGACACCTCGGCGTTGGCAAAGCAACGCTCGACTGTAGACGGCGCATCCTCATAGTGAATATCGCCGACAATCCCGCCGACATTTTCATAGGCCGACGTGACGGAGCCGCGGAAGGAACAGTTTTCCATAACGCCGCTGCTGGAGCCGGCGATGCCGCCGACATTGTAGCGCCCCTGGATATTGCCGCCCGTGACATGCACGTTTTTGACTGTTCCACCCGGGCCGACGGACCCAAAGAGGCCTGTGCCCTCATCGAAGCCGTTGTCACGGATTGTCAGGCCCATAATGATGAAGTCCCCGCCGTCGAAAACCGCCTCAAATGAAAAGCCCTCGCCGCCGGTTATGCCGCCGATAGGGGTGAAATCCGTGCCGTTCAGGTTCAAATCGTTTTGAACCGTATAAATATTTTGTTTATACGCGTTATCGCCGCTGTTGACAAGCGCCGCGAGCGCCGCGAGCTGTTTGGGATTTTCGATCGCCACATGACCGGATTCATCCGGCTTGAGCAGCGCCGCCGCTTCCCCGGCTGTGAGCGTGACCGTGTCCAGCGGCACCTGCGGGATACTGGACTCATCCTCAGATTCGCTGTCGCTGTTATCTGAGGGTACGTCGCTGTCCACAGGCCCTTCAATAACATCGTCGAGCCCCATGACGCCGCTGTCCTGCGCGGAGGACACATCCCCGTTCTGGGCGCACCCCGCCGTCGATATCAGCGCCGCTAACATCAGGCCAATAAACCTCTTCATATTCTATTCCCTCCAAGACCTAATTATTATAGCACACAATAAAAAAAAAGGAATGAATAGTTTGATTTTAGCGAAAAATGGTACCGCCGAGATTATCAGGCATAAAAAGGCCGCTTCAAAACAGGTCATTTTGAAGCGGCCTTTTTAAATTGGGAAATTGACGTTTAAACTGAAAACAGAGGCTGCGGCAGATGCCATACAAGAGGCGCGCGGTTCTCCTCTGTGTTGTTATCGAGGCCCGCCCGCGCAAGACCTTTAAAGTCCGGACGACTGAGGGTGTCGAGAAGGTGCGCGAATACAGTCGCGCCCTGTTTGCGGTTGCTGTTGAGGTCCCTGATAATTTGCTCCGCCGTGCCGATGCCGACGCCGTGGCCGTAGTAGAGCCCATCCGGGAGCACAATGACATTTTCCCCCTGCCACCATGGCGCTTTGGGATCCACGTCGTCATTTTTAAAGTAGGCTCTGTCGCCGAGGAGTGTGTCCGCCACCGGCTTTGGATTGCCCAGGCCCGCCATCAGGGGGTTCCCAATCGCCCAATCCATCAAAAAGATATCGGGAAACACTTTGTCGAACCGCTCCTCTCCGTATACGTCAAGCAGCGCCTTGTAATAGACAATCTGCATGGCAGTCGCGCATTCTGTGGCGTACTCTTCGCCGTGCGCGAAAATATCGGCGACGGCGGCTCCCGCGCTCACGCCTTTTTTAAGCCTGAAACCGCCGTTATCCGTGCGGTCCCAGAATTTGGGGTTGCATTTGGCGTCATGGAAGCCCGAAAACGACAGATAGCTGCCGCTCAGGTCGCGGGACGCTTTCACCACGCTGTCGCGCACATCCAGTTCGAAACGCAGCTGGTCGATATCCGCAAAACTATAAGTCGCGTCGCTGGCCGCCATTGTTTCAAGCACGTGGCGCTGAACGCTGCCCTCATCGTAATGGGTTGGCATGTCGGCGATTTCCGTCAGTTTACCCGCAATTTTAATCACTAAATCCGCCTCCGATCCGTTGGGAAATTTGAATTATTGATGGTGAAAACGGTGGGCTTGCTCGCGTATTGATGGCTTTCTCCCGTAAATGTGAGGCGGCGGCTGTTTGTTTCCAGCCACGCCGGGAAATTCTCGACGCCGTCGAAATCATTGCTGCCCTCAAAGCGGTCGATTCCCAAAAGTTCTCCCGCGAATTTTGCTTCTTCAGCATTTTCGGAGGCGAGCCGGGCGGCAATGAGATGCAGCGCCTGCGCGTCCCGGCTGTGAAAAAAGGCCCAGATGAGGTCGTGGGTGTTTTGCCCTACCTTATTGCGCGCAAAGATCATATGCGCGGCTAAAGGGAGGATATTCATATCCCCGTACAGATCGATCAGCACCGACACGGTGATGTCGAGCGTTTTTTTATAGCCCGCGTCGAGGCCGTCGGCATCGTACCCGGTCTCGAGTATCCAGCGCAGAGCGGCGTATGTATCGGCGTCCTTGCGTGAGAGGTAATCGGGCGCGTCGGGCTCCATGATCTGCGCGACGATGCCCGCGGCCCTTGCGCCGCGTGTTTCCAAAAGCGGCAATAGACCCAATCCGTGGATGTGGGGCAACAGGATATAGAGGCTCGGGAAGGAGAGGGCCGGGTCGTTGACGGCCTCGGCGGCAGCTGTAGCGCCGCGCTCATACGCCGCGCGAAGCGCGTCGATACACGCTTTGTCGCCGTCCCGGGTTCGCACAGTGTCCAGATACGCGGTATTCAGTTCGTTTTTCATAGGAATCCCCATTTCTATATGGCATTAAAGCTCTCTGGTTCATATTATTGCAAAGCATCAAAAAATGTGAAAAAAGCACCGACAAATAAAATAAAACCGCCGTTACCTGTTTTTTAGCATAATTTTACTGTATAATACGGACAGGGGATGGCTGTTTTAATGAAACGAAGGGGTGTAATTTCCTGCCCCCTGGGGCGGTTCTTTGTCCCAGGCCAGCGGAGCGTTCCATGTGTTCCATATACGTTTGATATCCCGCCACAAGCGACGGGGAGTTTCCTTTTGTTTAAAGCCGTTCAGCAATACTTTCTTTGTACATGCATGGTTTTCCGTTTTACGGGATTCCTGAAGGCGGATATGCCCGGAGCCGCAAATCCGCCGCGCTTTAAAAAGCGCGGCGCCACCACGCATGTTTACATGCGTGGTGCCCCTGGCGGCTTGCCGCCAGGGGGGATTTGCGGCGTTTGGGGACTGAGCAAAATTCGATGTTGTTTTGGCTCTTGAATCACGATCAATATGGTATATTAAACGCGCTTCGGCGCATGGGAGGCGCTATAGTAATGAGGAAGAGACGGTTATTTAACGACGGCTGGTGTTTCACAAAGCGCGCGCTGGGAAGCGCTTATCCGACTGACGGCGCGGGCTTTTCGCCCGTTGAATTGCCGCACGACTGGCTCATTGACGATGCCCGCAACCTCTATGAGACGGGCGAGGGCTGGTACCGCAAATCCTTTGAACCGGGCGGGATCGGTGACGGGCATGTGCATCTGCGCTTCGAGGGCGTCTATATGGACTGCACGGTTTATATAAACGCGGTCGAAGCCTTTGAGTGGAAATACGGCTACAGCACTTTTGAGTTTGACATGACGCCTTTCTTAAAGCCCGGTGTGAACGATATAACCGTCCGTGTGGTGTTTCAGGCGCCGAACGCGCGCTGGTATTCAGGCGCGGGGATTTACCGCAATGTGTGGCTGATCCGGTACCCGAAACGCCATATCGCCCCGGACGGCGTGTATATAAGCCCTGTCAGGGGCGCGGACGGCGTTTGGACGGTTGATGTGGACACAGAGCTTGCGGGCGGGGATGCGGGCCTTGAGCTGCGCCACACTATTTTGGACGCCGCCGGCCGTGCGGTGTGCGTGGGGACAGGAGGCGCCGCGCAGACGCTGACGCCTGAAAACCCGACGGTATGGGATATCGACGCGCCGTATCTCTACACACTGCGCAGCGAACTGATGGAGGACGGGACTGCTGTGGACAGCGTGGACACGATATTTGGCCTGAGGACCATCGCGTTTGACCCTGAAAACGGTTTCTCGCTCAACGGCCGGCGCGTGCGCCTGTACGGCGTCTGCCAGCACCACGATTTGGGGGCCCTAGGGGCGGCCGTAAACCGCGCCGCCTTGCGTCGCCAGCTCGAAATTTTGCGCGATATGGGCGTCAACGCCATACGCACGGCGCATAACATGCACGCTGTCGAGCTGATGGCGCTCGCGGACGAAATGGGTTTTCTGATCTGTTCCGAAGCCTTCGACATGTGGGAACACAGGAAATCAGAGTTTGATTATGCGCGCTTTTTCAAAGATTGGGCTGAGCGTGATGTGGCCGCGTGGGTGCGGCGTGACCGCAACCACCCCAGCGTCATATTGTGGAGCATCGGCAATGAGGTTTACGATACGCACGCCGGTGAACACGGGCAGGAACTGACAAAAATGCTGATGGATTATGTGCGCGAACACGATCCTAAAAACCACGCGCCAACCACGTTCGGCTCCAACTACCTGCCCTGGGAAAATACGCAAAAGTGTGCCGATATCATTAAAATCGTGGGCTATAACTATGCCGAAAAATATTATAACCAGCATCATGCCGAGCACCCCGACTGGGTGATTTACGGCAGCGAAACCGCGTCGACCGTTCAGAGCCGGGGTATTTACCACTTCCCGCTGTCCCAGTCGCTTCTCTCCGACGACGACGAGCAGTGCTCTTCCCTCGGCAACAGCTCGACAAGCTGGGGCGCCAAAAGCACCGAAGCCTGCATCTTCAACGACCTCGACGTCCCCTTCTCGGCGGGGCAGTTTATTTGGACGGGCTTCGATTACATCGGTGAGCCCACGCCGTACTTCACAAAGAATTCCTACCTCGGCCAGATCGACACGGCGGGCTTTCCCAAAGACGCCTTTTATATCTACAAAGCCGCGTGGACGGATCACAGGAAGCAGCCCATGGTCCACATCTTCCCCTACTGGGATTTTTCCGAGGGGCAGATGATCGACGTCAGGGTTTGCTCCAACGCGCCCGCCGTCGAGCTGTTTTTTAACGGCGCGTCGCTCGGGCGGCAGGAACTCGGGTATGACAAGCGGCGTTATATCGCCGATTACATGCTGCCTTACCAAAAAGGAGCGCTCAAGGCTATGGCCTATGACGCTGCCGGCGCTGTGATTGCGCAGGATATACGCGCCTCCTTCGGCGACGCTGTCCGTGTGCATATTGAGGCCGACAAAGAAACGGTCAGGGCTGATGGCCGCGACCTCGCGTTCCTCACCATCAGCACTGAGGACGCCATAGGCAGGCCCGTCGAGAACGCGAACGCAAGAGTGTCGGTGTCGGTTTCCGGCGCGGGCCGCCTCATCGGGCTCGATAACGGCGACAGCACGGATTACGATTCCTATAAAGGAACGTCGCGCCGGCTCTTTTCGGGTAAGCTGCTGGCCATTGTCGCCCCGACTTACGAGGCCGGGCCCATCACAGTCACGGTTGAGTCCACGGGACTTGAAAGCGCGACGATGACGCTTGAGGCCCTGCCCTGTACCGTGGAACCCGGTGTAAGCGACACGCTTGCCC
The DNA here is from genome assembly GCA_031285645.1 of Oscillospiraceae bacterium. Lineage (GTDB taxonomy): Bacteria > Bacillota > Clostridia > Oscillospirales > Ruminococcaceae > WRAV01. The sequence goes on from JAITVU010000094.1 coordinate 10,023, forward strand.
AAAATAAGCCCTCGATGCCCAATGGCGAAATCCCCGTGCGCAAAATAGAGCTTGTTGCGCAAGGCGGCCTTGAACTCTCGCCCGAACGCAGGAGTGTTGAGATTAAAGCCCTGATACGCCCCGGAAACGCGACATACCGTGACCTGATCTGGGCCGTAACCAATGCGGCGGGCATTCAGTCCACCGCCGCGACGATCGAGGCGCGCGGCGACAGCGCCGTCGTCACGGCGCTTGGGGACGGCGCAGTCTGGCTGCGCTGCATGACAAAGAACGGCGGCGATAAAATAAGCCTGATTGCGCAGCAGCGCCTGACTGTTTCGGGACTCGGCGAAGCGTACCTGAATCCATACGGCTTTATTTCCGGCGGCCTTTACACGGATACCAGTGTTGAGCTGACCAACGGCAACGACAGGGGCGTCGCCACACTGCGCGACGGCGTCAGCCACGTCGGTTTCAGGGACGTCGACTTCGGCGACTACGGGTCCGATACTATTACGTTGCCGCTATTTCCGCTCCAGCAGGAGCCTTTTCCGCTTGAAATATGGGAGGGCATGCCGGGGGAGGCGGGCAGCGAGCATGTCTGCACCGTGACATATAAAAGCGGTATGAAGTGGAACACCTACCAGGAAGAGACCTATAAACTGCCCAGGCGCTTTAAGGGCGTGACGACGATCTGTTTTGTGCTGCGCATGAAGGTTCACATCAAGGGCTTTTACTTCGAAAAGCAAAAAGCATGGGCGCGGCTTGCCGCCGGGGCTCATAACGACATCTACGGCGATTCCTTCCGTCTTAACGGGGACTGCGTGGAAGGGATCGGCAATAATGTCACGCTCGCGTTTACCGATATGGATTTTTCAGACAGGAAGGTGACGGGGATCACAATCCGCGGCCGGACGCCGCTTGCGGGGAACACGGTCCATATCCGTTTTGTCAATGAAGCCGGGGAACTGGCGCAAATGCTTGATTTCCCGCACGCCGCCGAGTACATGGAGCACACATTCCCCATTGACATTCCGGCCGGCAGCTACGAGGTGCGCTTTATCTTCCTGCCGGGCAGCGATTTTGACTTTGCATGGTTCCAATTTGAATAAAAGGAGCGGTAAAAATGGTACTGGGCGCGATTGTTCTGGATTCAAATGATTCCGAGACCCTCTCGGATTTTTACGCCAGCCTGCTTGGCTGGACAAAAGAGCGTTACAGCCCGGAATGGGTCATTGTGAAGAGTGATGATGGCGCGGGCACGCCTCTTGTGTTTCAGGAAACAGCCAAATATGAACGGCCTGTGTGGCCCGCGCAAACCGGCGGCCAGCAACAGATGCTGCATCTGGATTTTTATGTTGACAGTGTTGACGCGGGCGTAGAGCATGCCATTAACTGCGGCGCGACGCTTTCTGAAGTGCAGCTTGAACGGGACTGGAAAGTTCTGTTGGACCCGGCGGGTCATCCGTTCTGCATTTTGCCCAACAAGGCGCCTGAATAAACGCTAAAGCGGCCCCGCCTCTATAGAGGCGGGGCCGCTTTGCTTCATGAATTCCGGCTTTCGGCATCATACTGCCACGATCAGTTATGCCTTATATGGTGTTTTGTATGATGTCATTGATCTCCCGAGCCGTTTGCAGGCAGTTTTTACAGATATAATGCGTGTCAACGGGGATGAGCGGCTTGCCTTCGCCGCCGCACAGCCAGCAAAGCGGGTGATGCGCTTCAATGATAACAGTCTGGGATGGCGTTAGCGTCACGCACAGCGGCGTGTTTTCCGTCCAGCCGTAGTCGATGATGTCAAGGGGCAGAGTGATGCGGCGCTTGCTGTCAAGGCGTCGTATGAGTTTTCCCGGCATGTTTGCATGTTCCTCTCTTTTTAAAATAGAGGGACAGGGCGGGTATACGGCGTCCCGCCCGCCCCGAGAGCAACAAAAAAGCATGGCTATGGAATGTGATTCCATGGCCATGCTCGCAACACAGGATTCCCGACCTCACACCCGCAAGCGTATTGCAAAATGTGTATAATCGGGCTATAATAATGTTTGCAAGTGTGCAGCCGTAAGGCTGTTGGCATGGAAGGTGTAATCTTCCTGGTCAGGGGGCAAGGTGTTA
>JAITVU010000131.1 GCA_031285645.1 Oscillospiraceae bacterium
ATGCTGGATCTGATCACGCAGAGCCAGATATGGAACTTTCTCATCAGTGAAACACAGCGCCGCGATATCGGCCTGCTGGCGGTCAGCCATGTACCGGCCCTTTTGGAGCGGGTGTGTACGCGCATTGTGCGCCTTGAGGACAGCTGATCCACGCGTTGGCTGTTTCCTTTTTTAGAAATAGTGCAAGGAAAATCCGCCCGGAGCCGCAAATCCGCCGCGCTCTGAAGCGCGCGGCTCCATACGCATGCTTGCATGCGTATGGCCTTGGCGGCTTGCCGCCAAGGGGGATTTGCGGCGTTTTCGGCGCGCGGAGAATTTGATTTTTTCGAGCTATTATCCCCTATAAAAGAAAAAGAAGCGCGTCCATCATCGACATGCTTCTTTTTTTATCGTATAATATAGGCACAGTTGATGTTATGGGCCGGGCGACGGGTTGACATACCCGAAAAACAAAAGGAATCGTTATGTTTGATGTGAATGCATGGGTAGCGGATTTAACCGCAAAGCTCGAAGACACTTTCCCGGACAAATTGTTGTTTGTGGGATTGCAGGGCAGTTACCGCAGGGGTGAGGCTGACTGCCGGAGCGATATCGACGTTGTCGTGATTCTGGACACGCTGTCGCTCCTTGATCTGGTACAGTATAAGTCTATATTGTCGACCATGCCTCAAAGCGATAAATCCTGCGGATTTATCAGCGGCAGGCAGGAATTGATTAATTGGCCGAAGCACGAGCTGTTTCAGTTTGTCCACGATACGCTTCCTGTTCGAGGGCAAATCGACGGGCTGATTCCTGCTTTTACACGCGACGACATTATAGAAAGCGCCAAAATCAGCGCATCCGGACTTTATCACGCCTGTTGCCACGCCTTTGTGCATGAACGCCTGAATCTGGAAACGGTCAAAAAATTTTTTAAGTCGGCTTTTTTCCTGCTGCAAACACTCTATCACCTGCGCCATGATGTCTATATCGACACAAAAAAAGCTCTGGAGCCTTTGCTTGCCGGCAATGAGGCCCTCATTCTGCGCATCGCAATGAATTGGGACGATTACAAACTGAAAATCACCGCGGAACCGGATTATTACTACGACCTGCTGATAAAATGGTGCGCTGGGATTTTAAAGGAACCATTTGAGGATTTATCATAATATCTCAAATCATCGCGCCTGTGTAACATTTTGTGATGTAAGGCATTAAAATCTCGCTTCCCTGGCTGTAGCGCGTGAATATATTCCGGAGACCGGCGGCAAACGCCTCATAATTTTCTTCATCCGGCTTTGGCGCGTAAGAAGAGGACAAGCAGCGGCCGATGAAGACATCCGCGCCGAGCATGAGATCGTTTTCAAATGCCCGGTACTCATAGGGGCCGTTATAAAAGGCGCTGAAAACGCTTGCGTCGTCTTTGCCGAACCCGCCTTTAAAGCCCCTGAACCGGGGGCAAAGCGCGGCGCTGATTTCGGCGATGTCAGTGACAATCGGGCTTGCGTCGTCCCGGTCGTTCCATATAAGCGCAACCCGGCCGCCTTTTTTGAGGATGCGGCGGCATTCGGCGCTGAACGCCGCCCTGTCAAACCAGTGGAAAGCCTGGGCCGCCGTGATAAAATCCACGCTTTCTTCCGAAAGGCCGGTGTTTTCCGCCCCCGCGCCCACAGCGGAAAACAGAGGCGAAGCGCCTAATCGCCGGACCGCTTGCGCGCGCATACCGCCGTCGGGCTCCACGGCGATCACACGGCTGCCGCGCTCAATCAGGCCCGCGCTGAAGATGCCGGTACCGGCGCCGATATCGGCGATTACCGCGTTGCTTTCAAAACCGACATCCGAATACAGGTAATCATAAAGCGCCCGCGGGTAAGGCGGGCGGCTCTGATCATAAACCTCAGCCTTTCCGGAAAAATCCCCGGTATTGTGATCCAACATATGACATTTCCTTTCATTGACCCCAGGCTATAATGAAACTTCCCGCCGCAATAAGCGCTTTTATATTATATCAAAACTCAATCAGCATTCAAAGCGTTTTTTTTGCTTTCACAAATGATTCTCAGTAAAAAACAGAAAGGATGACCTTATAGTGGCTGTCACCATCCGGCAATACAGGCATGATGATATAGGCGCAATGACTGAAATCTGGAATGGCGTCGTCAGAGAGGGTGTCGCGTTCCCGCAGGAGAACTTTCTTACGGTGGAAACGGCGACGGCCTTTTTTTCCGAGCAGTCCGCCTGCGGCGTCGCCGTTGACGGCGCCGACGTCATCGGCCTTTATATCCTGCATCCCAACAATATCGGGCGATGCGGGCACATCGCCAACGCGTCCTACGCCATAAAGGATGGACAGCGGGGCAAACATATAGGGGAAAAACTTGTGCGCGACTCCATGGCGGCGGCCGGCCGCCTCGGGTTTCGGATTCTGCAGTTCAATGCCGTCGTCGCCACAAACGCCGCCGCGATCCACCTTTATAAAAAAATCGGTTTTACGCCGCTGGGCGTCATTCCCGGCGGGTTCAGGATGGATGACGGTTCTTATGCCGACATTTTCCCTTTTTATATTGAGTTGCCTTTTGGACCGGCAGTGTGTTAGCGGCTTTTAAAGATAGAAACAAGGAGAAAACAGTATGGCACGCAACGCAAGGAAATGGTTTGGCCTCATTGGCGCTGTTTTGCTCTATTACATAATTCATGAGGGCGCACACCTTTGCGCCGCCCTTCTGATGGGATCGTTTAAAAGCATTCGCCTGGCCGGGTTTGGTTTAGGCGTTCAAATTGTGGCGGATACCGCTGCCATGACAAATGTGCAAATCTTCATTTTTTGTATTGTCGGCGCTATGGCCACACTGCTCGCGGGATATGTTTTGGCGCTGAAAAGGCGCGCCGTTCTGAAAGTCAAAAACGGCGTTTTCCGGGCAACAGCCTATTACACCACTTTAATTTTTCTCATGCTTGACCCTGTCTATCTGTCAGTTCTCCATAATTTTGTGGGCGGAGGCGATATGAACGGGATGACTCAAATGGGCATTTCGGCGCTGCCGGTGAGTATCATTTTTTTGGCGGTTGGGGGGCTCAATCTTTTCATCGTTATAAAATATATTTACAGGGACTATAAAAAGTCGTTTGAATCATAGATTTTTTTATCGTTTGTTTCATATGCAAACACCTATTATAAAAATCGACGCGTAAAAACGGCGAGGTGGGGCCTCGCCGTTTTTAGTTTTTTACGTTGCCCTATTCACCAGGCTAATACCGGCTATCCGCAACATGGCCTATTCATACCGCAGCGCCTCTATGGGATCCAGCTTCGCGGCTTTGCTGGCCGGATAATAGCCGAAAAAGACGCCGATCGCCATGGAGAACCCGACCGCGATCAAAATGATGGCGGCGGAGGGCTGGGCGGGCGAGCCCAACAGCGACGCGCCCGCCGACCCGAGCGCGACACCGAGGATGACGCCGATGATGCCCCCGATCAGGCAGATGATGACGGCCTCCACCACGAACTGGATGCGAATGGCGCTGCCGCGCGCCCCCAGGGCCTTGCGCGTACCGATTTCGCGTGTGCGCTCCGTGACGGAAACAAGCATGATGTTCATCACGCCGATGCCGCCGACCAGCAA
>JAITVU010000016.1 GCA_031285645.1 Oscillospiraceae bacterium
CATGCTCATCCCCATCGCCATGATTATCATGGGTTTTGTGTACAACCGCTACCCGCCGTACAACAGCAACGTCGATCCCAAGGCGGGATACCGTTCCAGGCGCTCCATGCAGTCCAAGGAGAGCTGGGATTACGCGCATAGAATCCTGGCGCGGCTCTACACGCGCACCGCGATTGTATGGGGCCTTGTTCTCTACTTCGCCAAGCGCATCCTGCCTTATGATCCCGGCAGCATGAGCCTTGTGTTCGGCGCTATATCCGTGCTGTTGCTTCTGATGCCGATTCCGGTCACGGAGCTGCTGCTCAAGAGAAAGTTTGGTTCGTGATGTTTTTACCCCTGACTAAAAAAGAGATGGCGGAGAGGGGCTGGCCGCAGGCCGATTTTATCTGCGTGACGGGCGACAGCTATGTCGATCACCCCTCCTTCGGCATCGCCATTATCTCCCGCCTGCTTGAGGATATGGGCTTTCGCGCGGCGATACTCGCCCAGCCCCTTTGTGATCAGGACTTTACAGCCCTTGGCGCGCCGCGCCTGGGCTTTTTTGTCACGGGCGGTAATATCGACTCTATGGTGAGCCACTACACGGCGGCAAAGAAAAAGCGCTCGGACGACGCGTATACGGCCGGAAACAAAGCCGGAAAGCGGCCGGACCGCGCCTTGCTTGTGTACGCGCGCGCCATTCGCCGCCTGTATCCGCAGGCGCAAATCCTCATTGGCGGGCTCGAGGCTTCCTTTCGGCGCTTCGCCCACTATGATTACTGGGACGACTGTGTGCGCCCCTCCATTCTGGACGAGAGCGGCGCGGATTTGCTTGTCTACGGCATGGGCGAGCGCCAGACAAGGGCTATCGCGGCGCGCCTTGACCAAGGGGAAAAGCTCGCCGGCATGACCGATATTCCCGGCACCTGCTTTATGGGTGAAACGCCGCTGATCCCAAAGAACGCTGTCTCCTGCGCCTCCTTCGCGAAGGTTGCGGAAAACAGGGAGAGCTTCGCCAAAGCTTACGCCATCCAGGCGGGGGAGCAGGACCCTGTGACGGGCAAAGCGGTGGTGCAAAAGCACGGGGAGCGTTATCTGATCCAGAACCCGCCGGCGCAGCCGCTTGCAAGGGCGGAACTGGACAATGTATTCGAGCTGCCCTTTGAGCGGATGTACCACCCGTCCTATGAAGCCCTTGGCGGCGTGAAGGCCATTGAGGAAGTGGAGTTCTCCATTATGCACAACAGGGGCTGCTTCGGCGGCTGCAACTTCTGCTCCATCGCTTTTCACCAGGGGCGCTTTGTCACATCGCGCAGCCGGGAGTCCGTCGTCAGGGAGGCGGCGGATATGACAAAAAGCCCGCGCTTTAAGGGCTACATCCACGATGTGGGCGGCGCGACCGCCAATTTCAGGGAACCGGCCTGCGAGAAGCAGCGCGAAAAGGGCCTGTGTAAAAACCGGCGCTGCCTCGCGCCCGCGCCGTGCCCAAATCTGCGCGCGGACCACTCGGACTATTTGCGCATCCTCAGGGATTTGCGCGCATTGCCCGGCGTTAAAAAAGTGTTTGTGCGCTCGGGCCTGCGCTTCGATTATATGGAACTGGACCGGGACAAGACGTTTTTAAACGAGCTTGTGCGCCACCATGTCAGCGGACAGCTTAAAGTGGCGCCCGAGCACTGCAGCCCGCGCGTGCTCGATTTAATGGGCAAGCCGCATATTGGCGTATTCGAGCGCTTTATGAAGGATTTTTACGGCGCGACGCGAAAGGCGGGCAAAAAGCAGTATCTTGTGCCGTACCTGATGTCTTCCCACCCGGGGGCGACATTGACCGACGCGGTGGCGCTCGCGCTCTTTCTCAAAAAACACCGGATCCGGCCCGAGCAGGTGCAGGATTTTTACCCCACGCCCGGCACGGCGTCGACAGCCATGTTTTACACGGGCCTCGACCCTTTTACAATGAAGCCTGTCTATGTGGCGAAAACAGCCGAGGAAAAGGCCATGCAGCGGGCTCTTCTGCAATATTTCATGCCAAAGAACAGGCCTCTTGCGGCCAAGGCTTTGTTGCGGGCCGGGCGCGGCGATCTGATCGGCAGAGGGCCGGAGTGCCTTATCCCGCCCGAACCCGGCGCCGCGACGCCGCAGAGGGGCGGACGCTCCGGCGCCCCAAACACAAAGGGAAAAAGCGGAACCGCACACAGACGAAAGGAAGGGCGCCGATAGCAACGCCCGCATAAGCAATGGCGAGAAAAGGCAAGCACCGCTCCAGGCTGAATATCATTGTCGCGCTGCTGGCGCTGCTTTTGATATCGTATTGTGTTCTAAGCTCCCTGGATGAAAAATATGATTTGAATATAGGGCTGCCCCGCATCGACACGCCGTCGTCGGGCGCTGTCTATGACTTCATCGGCGGGCTGTTTGACGGCGGGGATGTGTCCAAAGACAGCTATGACAACGCCATGCAGGTCATGGCCCCGGCCACACAGGGACTCGAGGTGCATTTTATCGATGTCGGGCAAGGTAAAAGCATCCTGATCCGCGCGCCCGGCGCGACGGCGCTGATTGACTGCGGCGAGAACGACCAGGGAGCAAAAGTGCTCTCTTATTTAAAGAGCCAGAAGATCGACAGTATTGACGTCCTGATCGCGACGCACCCCCATTCCGACCACATCGGCGGGATGGACACTGTCATTGACGCGCTCGACATCGGCCGTGTCATCATGCCCGATATCCCTGACGACATGGTCCCAACGACAAAAACCTACACCGATGTGCTTATGGCAATCGCCAAAAAGGGTCTTAAGATCACACCGGCGATACCGGGCGACGCTTACGATCTTGGCAGTGGCGCTGTACTGATGGTTTTGGGCCCTGTCGGCGAAAGGGAGGACCTCAACAACATTTCCGTGATCGCGCAGCTGGATTTTGGCGCGCACGCCTTCCTCTTTACGGGAGACGCCGAGGAACCGGCGGAAAAAGCTTTGCTGGACAGCGGGCGGGATGTGTCCTGTACGGTTCTGGACGTGGGCCATCACGGGAGCCAAACCTCGACGTCCCAGGGCTTTCTGGACGCGGTATCGCCTGATATCGCCGTGATTTCCTGCGGCATCGACAACAGCTACGGCCACCCGCATAAGGAAATCGGGCAAAGGCTTTTGGACAGCGGGGCGGAGATGTACCGCACCGACCTGGACGGCCATGTCGTCGTTTTAACCGACGGCGACGCCATTGAGGTCCGGACGCAGAAATAGGGCGCATGACATTAAATCCGCAGCACAACCATGCGCTTATAAGCAACGCGTTTTGTATATGGGCCGCCGGTAGCGCAAATCCTCTTTGGCGGCTTGCCGCCAAAGGCCACGCGCCGCGCTTTAGTGAACGCGCACGCCGGAGGCGTGCCGTCAGGCGACTGCCTGGCGCTTCAAAACCGGAACGGTTTTGAAGGCCGTTCACGATAAAAGCGCGGCGTGCTTTGCGGCTGGTGTGTATTCGGTATATTTCGCTTCATCAAACAGGTCCGGTTTGCGGCTATAGCTGTATAGGTTTAAAAATGCGACGCAATTTTTAAATACGCGGCAAACGCCGCGCGCCGCGAAGCGGCCTATATAGCCAAACCACTAAAAAGCAGCTGCTCAACGATCACTCGTAAACGCATTCTAAATAGAATGCACTCGTTCTGTCTCGCAGGCTTTTTTAAGTGGTTTGCCTATACCTGCTGCATACGTCATATCCACGCGCGGCGTGGCAGCGAGCAAAGCGCGCTGTGGTTTAAAACTGTACCAGTTTTAAACCTATATGACTATATATCAAAGAGGAGTTGAATAAAATGTCGTCCTACCTCAGTGTTGACCGCATAGAAAACGGCGTCGCCGCCTGCGAGACCGACGGCCGCGTGATGCGCATGATCCCGGTCTCTGTGCTGCCCGAGGGCGTTGCGGAGGGCGATGTGCTGTATGAGCGGGGCGGCCGTTATGTACTGGACAGGACAGAGACCGCGAAGCGGCGCGAGGAAAACGCGCGGCTGATGAAAATGCTGCGTGAATTGCGCGATGACGCCTCTGAAACACCTAAAGCGCCGGAAGAGAAGTAATGGTGCGCTGACCGCCAACACAGCCCATGTTTTTCAATCCGCCGATTCTATGTGATCTTTCGAATTAACACTTTTTTATACGTTTATTTATTGTTTTTAAAGCCTGCCGCCGTAGAATAAGCCCATATAACAAAACAAAAACGGAGGGCTTACAAATGGAACAGTATTTTGATATTTTAATCGACAGGGCAATGAGTGCGCCGCATATGGTGGTTATAAGCTTTGCGGCGGCAATAGCCTTCATTATCGGCGGCATTGTGCTCTACAAAAAACGCGGGATCGTCAAGGGACGCCGCTGGCCGGGCGTCACATGCGCGCTGCTTGGATGCGTGTCGCTGGTCACAAACGCAGTGCAGCACATAGTGCTTTAGAGCAAAAAAACAGCGGCCCTGAAACCCCGGGCGCCCAATTTCCAAGGAAATAGGGCGCCCGGGGTTTCAGGACTCATTAATGGCGCCTTGAGCCAGGTCGCCCGCCAGCTTGAAGAGCGCGTCACGCAGGACGGTTTCAACGGGGAGTCCCACGTTTTCGGCGATCTTTTCATAAAATTCGTAGAGATAAGCATCCAGTTGGAGCGATACGTCAATCAAATACACACCTCATTTTATAGATACAGAATGAGCTTATAATGCATTCAAATCATACATGGCGCTGTATAATAGATATAAAATATAGCTATAAAAGCTTTTGGTGGTGACTGCTGTGGGAGATAAATCTTTGTCCATCCGTCTTGACGGGGAGTTGCTTTACAAGATACAATATGTGTCGAGATATGATGGAAGAAGCGCAAATGGCGAAATCGTTTATCTTATTCGCCAGTACGTACGCCGATTTGAAGATGAACACGGCGCTATTGATTTAAACGATTCATTATGAACAAAAGAGATGGCCGCCGATGCGCAGAATCACGGGGCGGGAATGCATGAATTTATTTTTTGTCTTATCCGGATTGAAGTAGTAAATGGCGCCGCCCGAGGGATCGGTGCCGTTGAGAGCTTCCTTGGCCGCGCGGTAGGCGGATTCGGCGATGGGCTGGTTGATCTGCCCGTCCGTCATCGCGCTGAAAGCGCCGGGCTGGTAGGCGACGCCCGCGATTGTGTCGGGGAACGAGGGATGCTCCACGCGGTTGAGGATCACGGCGCCAACGGCGACCTGGCCCGAAAAAGGCTCGCCGCGCGCTTCCGCGGATATAAGCCGGGCGAGAAGCTGGTAATCGGAATCGGACAATGCCCCTCCGGTTGACTGCGAGGGCGCAAGCCCCAAAGCCGCCAATGTGGCGGGCCCCGCGATGCCGTCCACAGTCAGGCCGTTGCGGCGCTGAAAATCCTTGACGGCGTTGGCGGTGCCGCTGCCGAACACACCGTCTATTTTGCCGGTGTAAAGCCCTTCCTGCTGGAGCTTTTGTTGAATCGCGCGGACTTCGTCGCCCTGCGAGCCGATTTTAGACAGCACTTCCATGGGTCTGGGCTGGGTTGAGGCCTTGTAACTGTAGCCGATGACGCCAATCACAAAAACATTGAGCATTATTATAATAAGTATGCGCAGGATGTAACGCATTTTTTCTTTCATGGCAATCACTCCTTCCTGCTACAAGTTTTTCCCAGGATACCCAAAAAATTCATACAAAAACAACTTTAATTAAAGGACATGCATAGAACTGTTGGAGTCATAATAGGAGGCAAAACAAGAAATATGCAAATTATTTAGAAATTCTTGCAAAACCCCCTTGACATGGTGAGGAAGAGGTGGTAATATAAGAAAGCTGTCCGGGGGAAAGAACGGTGAAGCCTCGGGAGTTTTCTTTTTGTAAAGAGGAAAACGGGGCCGAAACGGGCG
>JAITVU010000222.1 GCA_031285645.1 Oscillospiraceae bacterium
CCGCCAAGGAGGGATTTGCGGCATTGGGGTACCGTGTCATAGCTCAGCTTTTTTTAGTTCCTGGCCACATAAACCGGCAATTCACCCTGAACACGAATAAACCGTTCCGGAGGGATCACTATTCCCCATTCTGCTCAGCGGACCGAAGATATCGGCGGCGGCGTGCGCGTTTGCGTCAGTGACGCGCACACATTCGGCACCGACAGTTTCCTGCTCTCCCACTTTGCTGCACCCAGGCGCCACGACCTCGCCTGTGATCTGTGCAGCGGCTGCGGCATCATCCCCTTGCTCTGGCTGCGGGGTGGGGGCGGGCCCCGGCATGCCTACGCCGTCGATATCCAGGAGGAGGCCTGGGCGCAGATGGCGCGCTCGGCCGCGCTGTCCGGCGTCGAAGAGCGTTTTACCCCCATACACGCTGATTTGCGCATCCCCGACAAGCGCCTGCCTCAGGGGCAGTTCCATCTCGTCACCTGCAATCCGCCCTACAAAGCGGCGAACACAGGCCTCATCAGCCGTGATGAGGCCGCGCGCATCGCGCGCCACGAAACCTTGTGCACGCTTGAAGATGTCTGCGCCGCCGCCCGCAAGCTGCTGCGTTTCGGTGGGCGGCTGTGCATAAGCCAGCTTCCGGAACGCCTTGTGGACGTGCTCTCGGCCATGCGGGCCGCCGATATCGAGCCCAAGAGAATACGCTTTGTTCAAAACCGCGCCGACACGGCGCCGTGGCTGATCCTCGTGGAGGGAAAGCGCGGGGCCAGGCCTTTTTTAAAAGTCGATCCCCCTCTGATCCTGCGCGACGGCCAAGGCGCCTCCGAAGAAATGCGGCATATTTACGGCCTTTACGGCCATGTTGAGACGATACAGTAAGAGCGTGCGGCGATTTTCCCACCCGGGACATAAGAACCTGTATTCACAAGGGGGAAATGGTGGAATGGCGAGAGAATTTTGATGTCGCGCGAGCCAAAAAAGCGGCATAAGGCTGACGCCTATAGCGATTTTTCGGGGAAGTGCGGCGCAAAATTCGCCGCCGGTACACCGTTTCAAGTTGTGAATACAAGTTCTAAGACCGCGCACGGGACGCACGAACACGGATCATTACAGAAAGGACGCGGCCCGACGCCGCCGTGTTATGGATAATAAAGCGGGAAAGCTCTATATTGTGGGCACGCCTTTGGGTAACCTCGGGGATTTTTCTCCCAGGGGCGCTCAGGCCTTGCGCGACGCGGACTTCATTGCCGCGGAGGATACGCGGGTCAGCATCAAACTGCTCAACCACTTCGGCATTAAAAAGCCCATGGTGAGCTACCATGAGCACAATGTGCACGCGCGGGGAGAGCTGATTGTCGAGCGCGTCCTTAACGGTGAAAGCTGCGCCGTTATAACCGACGCGGGCATGCCCTGCATCTCGGACCCCGGCGAGGATCTTGTCCGGGCCTGTGCCGCGCACGGCATCGAAACGGTGGTTGTGCCGGGTCCCTCGGCGCTTATCGCGGCGCTTGCGGCGTCGGGACTTGCCGCGGGCCGCTTCGCGTTTGAGGGCTTTCTCAGCGTCAAAAAAGGCAGCCGCTTCGCCCATCTCGAATCCGTCAAAAACGACCCGCGCACGCTCGTCTTCTATGAAGCGCCCCATAAACTGCGCGCGACGCTGGCCGATATGCTCGGCGTTTTCGGCGACCGGCCCGTCGCGCTCGCCCGGGAGCTGACTAAAATCCACGAGGAAATCATCCGTACCACGCTCACAGGCGCCATAAGCCTTTATAAAGACAAGGACCCGCGCGGCGAGTATGTATTGGTGGTTTCCGGCGCGTCCGAAGCGGCGCCCCGGGACTCGTTCACCTTTGATGAAGCCGTGGATATCGCGCGCAGCCTCGCCGATGACGGGATGCCCCTGTCATCGGCCGCTAAGGAGTCCGCGCGCATGACGGGCTATAAAAAAGGAGACATATACCGCGAGGTATCGAAGGATCGGGGCTGAATGTGCGCGGACGCCGTATTACGGCCCTGATCAGGATGCATCGCCCGATGACCGCTTGATAGCCCCGGCAAAGGCGGCGACAGCTTCTGCGTTTATTTCCGGTTCCTTCATATCTTTGTTGACTTTTCTGAGCATCTTGATGATCAACTTATGAAACGGTTTCATCTTATCCATGTGGAACACGCCCCCAAAAGCGCCTGTCGCGACGGCTTTCCCCACCAGCTCTTCCGGAAAAAGCTTCACATAGTCCGCGGCGCTCTCGCCCCGGGCGGCGCAGCATACATAGAGCCCCAGTCTTTTGCCCATTAAGGCGTCCCTGTTGGCGGTGCAGAACCTGATCACCTCTTTTTGAATGGAACCCGCGTAAACCGATCCGCCGATAATCACGGTGTCATACCCGCCGTCAAGCGCGGTGCTCCGCTTCAAATCAAGCAAGGCCGTGTCGCCGTCGAGGTGACCGGCCAACATTTCGGCGCAGGTTTTGGCGCTGCCATACTCGCTCGCGTACGCGATCACAGTTTTCACAATATAAGCCCCCTTATGATCAATACAGCAAAGGTAAAAATAACCGGAACGTTATTATTGACTTCCCGCCGAATGTGGCGGGAAGTTTAATATTTTTATATTTATTTTATTCCCGCCGGTATATAGTCATATAGCAGGTATAGGCCGCTTCGCGTCGCGCGGCGTTGCAGCGTATTTAAAATTGTGCCGCAATTTTAAACCTGTACAGCCATAATGCCGAAGCCGCGTCTTACAGCGCCACCGATTTTTTCAGCAACGCCGTCAGCTCCGCCTTGACCGCCGCGTTGGACACGGGATCCCTGTTTTGCGCCCAGAGTTCCTGCAGGTCAAAAATACGCGCCATTTCAGCGTCCGTAATTTTGCCGCGCCCGCACTGCTCTCTAACAAACGGTTCAAACCCGCCGATCCATTCATCCCGAACCCCGACGTCCTCGGGGCAGCGCTCGTTTGTTTTGGGGTCCAGGCGCTCGTATACAAGGCGCATGTTGTCGGTATCGGGCGTGCCGCCCTTGTTGATGACGACCTCAAAGACCAGATCGAGTATGCCCGACCCGTATCCGGCGCGCGGTCCCGTACGGTTCGCTTCATCCAGCTTTTTGTCCACCGCCACATGGACGATTTCGCATATAAAATTGGTCCACTTGGCGCCGAGCTTGTGCGTATGTAATACTTTCGCCTCCAGGTTGATGGGACATTGCGCGATGCCGTCCGGCCTGACAATTGTGGAGGGCAGGGGTGTGAGCCCCATGACGTCGAGCTCGTTGATCCCCTTGGGAATCGGCATGGCGGCGATCCAGCTCTCGCGCACCAGAGAATGATCATAATAGCTGATGACGCACTCTGGCACATCCAGCAAATTACAGTACCCTTGCTTCACGCCCTCGGTGAAGTCGTTTTCGTCCTGGTCCCAGGCCCTTTCGCGCAGATTTGAGAGGGTGAAGGAAAAGAACTGGTTGCCGATACAGGTTCCCATTGTCACGGGTGTGACGTTGCCGTTCCCTTTTGAATCCACGGTGCTGACAAAATAGGCCACCTGGGGCGGCTGGATCCATCGGTGGTGCGCGCCGTTCATATGATCGCCTTTCAGGGTGTAGTGTGCGAATTCCACGCTGCATCTCTCCTTTTATATTTTATTGACCATACGCTTGAAAGAAGCCCCGGTTATATCGTGAACGAATGTCAAGCGTACGCCTGACGGCACACCGGAGGCGTGCGCGTTCACTCTGTACGGTGCGAAAGCCGCTTTGCGGTCCTATTCGCTCGGGAGCGCGACTGGTTCAAAACGGACCATTTTAGACGTTCGCCGGGTATAAATACATATTGTGATACCCGTGTATTCCACATGCGGAAAGCAGGTGTTAAATCAGCAAAAAGACGAGCGCCGTCACGGCCGATCCGAATATAACCGAAAACAGGACCAGTAAACCCGAAGACAGTTTGCCGCCCGTATAACCGCGCCTGATATTGAGCCCGGCAATATAGTCCCGCGCTTTATGCGAGAGCTGGTCCCGATCCCTGACGGGACTTCCCGGTCGCACAAAAAGAATCGCCCGCTCAAAGCAGTCGCTGCCGGTCTCGTTGATCTCAATGATGTTTTTATTGAC
>JAITVU010000266.1 GCA_031285645.1 Oscillospiraceae bacterium
CTTTGTTGCGGCTGGCGGCGGGGATATTCTCCAGAGCCGCTCCCGCCTTGGGGCGGGTGAGGGGTGGGGAAAATCCAGTCAAAATAGCCATTCTACCTTTCAACATGGATGTGTGTACATTCACCGCATATTTACAGCCCGCAAACTCGCATAAACAGGGCATTTCTTGAGACGGATGTTACGCTTTTTAGGGGTAGGCAAGGGTTTTATATTACCTACATCGGCTGAATATACACATCCCGATTTATCGGGCTTTTTTGGCATCGGGGAGCCGCTATTTTGAGGGGCGTGTTTTGGCTTTTTTCTGCACTTCGGATTTTGACTTCAAAAAACAAGGAAATGACGCGCAAGCGGCATGACGCAACAACCGGCGAAACGCGCCGGACTTCTGGACATTTTGGCCAGAAGTGGGCGGGTCTGGGGTGCAACTCCAGCAAGCAATTTTATGATTTTTCCGGCAACGGAAAAATCATAAAATTAGTGAGTGGCTTGCCACTTACACTGCTTGCCGTTTAGTGACATGGGCGAAAATGCCTTTTTTAGTGAATTGCCTTTTTTGCTAAAAAGTGTTCGATGTTACTTGATGTAGCATAAACCCTTGCCTACCTCTAAACAGCGTAACATCCGCCTCAAAAAACGCCCTATTTATGCGGGTTTGTGGGCTGCCAAAAAGTGCTGAATTTCAACATCTATGTGTTACGCTCTATTTTTCAACAAAAGTTAATTTTTACCCCCCCCCACCGCCCTAAAAGGGCGGAGCGGCTCTGGAGAATATCCCCGCCGCCAGCCGCAACAAAGCACAGGCCGAAAAATACCGTCAAGAGCGCGTTGCGCCGCCGTTGGCGGTTACACTCTTGACGGTGTTTTCCGTCTGTGCTAAAAACCAAGCGGCGACGGGGAATCTTCACACAGAGCCTTACTGCGAAAGGCCTTCCGACCTCTGGACAAAATGTCCAGAAGTACCGAAAAAACAAAACGCCGCTCGGTTTTCCAAACGGCGATTGCGTGTAGATTGACTCTGTTTCGATTGTTGGAGTTGTACATCGGAAAGAGTGCTTAGGCATCGCGTCGCACCCTCACACAGCTTGAACTCAGCCTTGAGAGCCTTTAACGGCTTTCAAGGCTGCCGTTTTATACCTAAACAATGTCTGAAAACCGAAAAACATCCAAACAGCTTAACGGCTGTCGGCTGACTAAAGAAGGGTTTCGAAGCGGGCCGCTCCCGTGAATCCGGGGTGGCCCGCCAAAAGCGTTTCCAAAACACTTTCCACACGTGCGCAGTGGTGCTTGCTCATCCGGCGCACCGGCGGGCTGGCGTGCTCCATCGTGTAACTGTGCTCCACAGCCAAAAGCATGTGTTCGTCATTGAAATTATCGCCGAAGGCCATCATTTCATCGCGTTCGAGTCCCAGCTTATCACGCAGCATGCGAATGACCGACCCCTTGGTGGAAAGATTGAAATCAACCCATTCCTTCCCGGATATCGCCACATTGAAATACCGTGACCAGCCGGAAAAATCCGCGGCAACTGCGGCAATACCGTCTCCGTGTACATACAGCGACACCTTCACAATATCCTCATTCACCTGTTCCGGCGCATCCAGAACAGCGACGGTGTTGCGGACTGTGCTCAGTATCCAATCGGTATACGCGCCGCGCCCGGGCAACAGATAGCAGGCCTCCTGCCCGCATAAAAGCAGTTCGCAGTCCTTGCTCGCCATGATCTCGTGCGAAAGTTTGAGCATCAAATTCCTTGGAATTACGGATTTATGTATGGCTCTGTCCTTATAAAGCGCTACCCCACCGTTCTCGCTTATAAAAAGCATTTTATCCCAAACGGGACCGAACATCCTCTTCATATTGGCATATTGCCTGCCGCTTGCCGCCGCGAACAGAATGCCTCTTTCATGCATCCGCTCAACAAGGTCGTAAACATGCGTGTCCAGGCCTTGCGCGCCGTTCAATAAAAGCGTGCCATCCAGATCGCTGGCAACAAATTTAATCATCATGAAGCTCCTTCCCCGGTTTTGCGGTAACAAGATTATTATAGCAGAAAAAAGGGAATATTTATAGCCGCCCGGACAACATTGATTGCTTATAATGATCCCCACTCCGTGATTAAATAACAAATCAAACCTGTGGCGTCTGTTATGAGATGAGCCGAAAAAGTCGTTGCCATCTTCCGGGCCGCCGGTAAGTATTCAAGTATTTACGTAACAAAACTCTTCTGATCAATTCATGCAATTAAGCATAAAACGTGTTAAAATAATAGCGGGCGGAGATTGCGCTGTAGAACGCCGGCAAATATAAACACAGTATCTCCGCCAACAATACTGGAGGTGTACATATGTGGTTTGAAGAAAGCGTCTTCTACCATATTTACCCGTTGGGGTTTTGCGACGCGATGTCGGAGAACAACCCCGGGACGCCGGAGAAACCGGAAAAAATCGAAAAGATCGCGGATTGGGCCCCTTATATAAAAAGCATGGGCGCCGACGCTTTATATCTGGGACCTGTATTTGACAGCGACAAACACGGGTATGATACGCGTGACTACACGCGTATCGATCGCAGGCTGGGCACAAACAAAGGCTTTGCCGGCGTTTGTGAAAAACTGCATCAAGAGGGAATTAAGATTGTGCCGGACGGCGTTTTCAACCATGTGGGACGCGGTTTTATTCCCTTTCAGGATGTCATTCATCAAAAGCGTCAATCGCAGTACAAGGACTGGTTTAAGATTGATTTTAACGGTGACAGCAACTATGGGGACGGGTTCTGGTATGAGGGCTGGGAAGGCCATTTCGAGCTCGTTAAGCTCAACCTGCAAAATCGTTGCGTCGTCGATTATCTGCTGTCATGCGTCAAGGGCTGGATTGAGGACTACGATATAGACGGGCTGCGCCTTGACGTCGCCTATTCCCTTGATAAAAACTTTATCAAAGCCCTGCGGCGTTTCGCGAAAGCGCTCAAGCCCGATTTTTTCCTGCTCGGTGAGTGCCTGCACGGCGATTACAACCAGTTTGTGTCACCCGAACTGCTGGACAGCTGCACGAACTATGAGTGTTACAAAGGGCTGTATTCAAGCTTTAACGACATGAATATGTTCGAGATTGCCTACAGCCTTAACAGGCAGTTTGGCGCCGAATCCTGGACGCTTTACAAGGACAAGCATTTAATGATCTTTGCCGACAACCACGACGTCAGCCGCATCGCCGGTATCCTAAAGGAGAAAAAACACCTGCCCCTTGCGTATGGCCTTATGTTCGCGATGCCCGGAATCCCCTGCATCTATTACGGAAGCGAATGGGGTGAAACGGCCATTAAGAGCCAGGGCGACGACGCGCTCAGACCGAGTTTCGCAAAACCTGTGGAAAACAGCCTCAGCGTGCTTATAACCAAATTGTGCGGGATTTATAAAGAGAACCGGGCTTTTTCTCAAGGCTCTTACAGGCAGCTTGCGGTGAGCAATCATCTATTCGCCTTTGAACGCACGTGCAGCGGTAATAAAATCATTTTCGCGCTCAATATCGCCGCCACCCCCGGCGAAGTCGAAGTGGGCTCCGCGTTCAGCGGTGTTGAACTCCTCACAGGGAAATCAGGCGCCATAAACGGCAAGTTGGTCCTCGCCCCTTGTTCCATGGCTATCTGGCGCGCCGATACTTAAAATATCGAGTATTCAAGATGCGCATGATCGTATATACATTTTTCAAAGTATATTAAGCGGCCATCAGTTCCCGCCTTTCTGCCGCGTATTTAAAATTCCGTTGCAATTTTAAACCAATACAGTTATAAGTACTCTTGCAAAAAGAACGGGCCCCGGTCAGTGAACCGGGGCCCGTTTTTTTCTGTCACTGATATTAATTTGTAATTTGCTTGATTCTGTCAAAATATTTTTTATCGTACATTTCGAACTTGGATTTATAGTCGTCGCTTTGTTCCCTGCGCAGCGCGCGTAAAAACTCGTGCCTGTCAACAGGTGAATCGACGCTGCTGTAGCTGATGATATGAACGCCGACATTCGAACAGTGATCCGAAATGCGCTCAAGGTTATAAAGGATCTCCACAAACGGGAACGCTGAATTAACGCCGCACAGGCCCTTTTGAAGCCGGTCATTGTGCCGGACCTTGAGCGTCTCCACCAAAATATTGATCACTTCTTCCAGCGGTTCAATCTTTTCGGCCAGATTGATATCCCCCTGCTTATATCCTTCCACGGCATATTCCAATATCTCACGCACAGCATCCGTTACGGCGTCCAATTCCGCCTGCGCGCTCTCGGAAAATACAATGCCCTGGTTATGCATCTGCTCCGCGCAATCGCATATATTGTCGTCATGATCACCGATGCGTTCAAACTCATTGACAACCTGTAAAACCTCCGAAAGCAATCGGCTTTCCGTTTCAGTGAGCTCATGCTGGGATAATCTAAGCAAGTAGATATCCACCTTGCTCTGAAAACGGTCAATCACATCCTCAACTTCCCGCAGCCGCTCCAGCTTTTTCGCATCGAAGCTCTTAAGCAGCTCCACGGCGCCGATAAAATTACTCAGTGACATCTCGGCCATTTTTATAACCGTCTCACGGGCATGCTGAATGGCGAAGCCCGGTGACGTCAAGAAGCGTTCGTCCAGCGCCGCGGTCTCGTCATCCTGCAGCGCCTCGTCGTCGCTGGCTTTGATGAAGAAAAAAGCGGCCTTTTCCAGCACCCAGGCAAATGGAATGAACAGTATCGTGACCGTTACATTAAATATTGTATGGAAGTTGGCGATCCCGCCCTTTGTAATCGGATCGTCCCAAAAAGAAAACTGAATTGTCGCCTGGATGGCATAAATAACAATGAGAAAAAAGAGTGTGCCCACAACATTGAACATAATATGCACAAAAGCGGTGCGCTTGGCGTTTTTTGAGGCGCCGATACTGGCCAGCACAGGCGTGATGCATGTGCCGATATTCTGGCCCATGATAATGGGAAAGGCGGATGAAAACGTGATGACGCCCGTTGAGGCCAATGCCTGAAGAATACCAACCGAAGCCGACGAGGATTGGATAATAGCCGTGACAACCGCGCCAACCAAAACACCGACTATGGGGTTTGAGAATCTGGAAAACAACTCCGCGAACCCAGGCACATCCTTGAGTGACGAGACAGCGCCCTCCATGGCAAACATGCCGGTAAATAAAATAGAGAAACCGAGCAGCAAAACGCCTATATCGCGTTTATAAGGTTTTTTTGCCGCATAATACAGCAAAATACCTGCTGCTGCTGCCAACGGCGCGAGCGTCGTTGGTTTAAGCAAGCTCAGAAAAATATTACCGCTTCCGTCCAGCTCGCTCATTCGAAGAATATGCGCCGTCACGGTTGTTCCGATATTGGCGCCCATGATAATACCGATCGCCTGTCGCAGTTTCAGTATTTTCGCGTTAACAAGACCCACAACAATAACCGTCGTGGCCGATGACGACTGTATGGCCGCCGTAACCAGACAGCCCAGCGCAACACTCTTAATAATATTGTCTGTCATTTTCTCCAGTATGGCTTCCAATCGACCGCCTGATACCTTTTCAAGCCCGCCGCTCATCGTCGACATACCAAACAGGAACAGGGCTAGTCCCCCCAACAGTTGTACAACATTCAATAATGTCATTTGGCTCCTCCTGCCGTTTTTCACTCTTTTTTCTTATTCGGATAAATTATACCATCACGGCGGTAAGTTTCACAATAGAGTATTTCAAAAATGTCAATAGTAAACAATAATATTTCACAAGCAGTTAATAATCAAGCAAGTTTAAAACAAGCCTTACAGGCTTGCTTTAAACCCGCTGCAACCGCAATGGCTGTCCGCTGCCCGGATTATATAGTCAAACGCACGCTTCGTGCGCTGTCGGTTATTGTCCATTACTCAAAAAATGCAGGGCTTTCTTAAATCGCTTGTCTATATCCCAACCTTGTCATCGTGAATATACTGTATAGAGTATGTGCGCCTCCGGCATGTCTTATAACGAAATTCCGTGTCAAAGGTCTCTTATTCTAAACACCGATGATATATAAATCAATCATACTCGATTTCTTCGGTTTTTTATTCAGAGTTTAGTATTACCAGGTTTTGGCGTGATATCGGATACGGTAAAACGTCCAGCAGATGAAATGAAAGTCAGTGATCAGAAATGAGACATCAATAATGTAAACGAAACGAGGCAAAAAGATGGATAGGAAATTTCATCTTTCTTCAGATAAAATCGGTATAGTTTTTAAAATAGAACCCTTGGGAAACAGCAGCATCAATCTTTATATTGTCGAAATGCATTCAGCGATTCATGACGCATTGCGCGCAAAAGGAATCCGCGACGCCGTTGGCCTGGAATTACACGCCCTGCCGGAAGCGGATATGCCGGAATTCGATGAATGGGTCGAATTCATTTTGCGCAGCCGGTACATGCCGTATATCCAGAACTTTACAGTCGAAAAAGACGGCGCTGTTACCAGCCATATGCTTCAGTACTTCGATTTGCTCAAGGACTGGTATGTTGTCTCTGTGACATGCGGTACGCAGCCTGACGACCTTTACGCGCTTGTCGAAATGGCAAAAATAGAGGATTTCAGCGAACGCAGCATGCTGCGTCAGCTTATGACCCTTAAACAGCTGCGGCGTGTTTATGTCCAAATGATTCACAGCGGCGGTTACTGGATTATTGACCGCCTGAGCGGCAATATGTTTGTAACACGTCATATGGCGCAAATTCTTCATATGGAAGACCGGCATCTTATTTTGCCGACACAACAGATTGTGAACATGAACCACCCCGATGACAGGGACCGTGTCATCGCCATCCTCAACGGCGTTGACAAGGGCACCTCGGCTTACCACAGCCGTATGCTTCTGGAAGACGGGGAAACGGTTTTTCTTTTTTCCTTCGCCTCACCCATTTATGATGAGCAAGGACGCCTCGCGCGTGTTTTCGGTTTTTCCGAGAATATCACCGAACACATAAAAGGCCGGAAGGAACTTGAAAAGAGCAGAGCCAGGTTTGGCAGAATTGTGGAAAGCATGAACGTGCTCTATATCGTTGTGAACCAAAAGGGGGAATACACGTATATCTCCCCCAACAGCGCCGACATGCTCGGCATCGATCCCGATGCGCTGATTGGCCGTGAAATCGGGTTCTTAATCGGCAATTCGGATGATCGGGAAAAAAGCCTCGCCGACCTTAAACGCATTATGCGGGATAAAACATCGGGACAGCTCAAGATCAAACTGACGGTGAAGGGCGGCTTGCAGCGCTGGTATCGGTTCAGCATTCTGGCCTTACGGCAAGAGGACGGTGTCACGACGGACACCGTCGGGATTAGCTACGACATTACGGAAGAGGTATTGGGTGAAGAGAGAATGCATTATCTCGCCACCCACGATTCTATGACGGATACCAATAACCGCGCACGCTTCTGGGAGCTGCTCGGGCAGCGCTATAGCGATGAGGCTAAAGGTGAATTCTGCCTGGTCCTGCTGGATATAAACGGCCTTAAACTCATCAATGACATATATGGCCAGCTTCACGGCGACCAGATGATCAGGGATGTCACAAGTATGGTGAAAAAACTGTTTCCGGCCAACCGGCATATCGCCCGAATCGGCGGTGATGAGTTTGCCGTTATCGTATACGATACCGACATCGTAAAAATTGAAGCGTGCTGTGAAGGCGTCAATGATTTTTGTCTCAGCACAAACACGCGTATGCTGCCGATCAGCGTGTCGTGGGGGCTGGCGTGCCGGCATGAGGCTGAGGACAACGCCCAAAGCCTGTTCCAACTGGCGGAAAAGCGGATGATGAACACAAAAATGCTGCAGAAACGCAGCATGCACAGCCAGGTTGTGTTCTCACTTAAGGAGGCGCTTAAAGCACGCAATATGGAGACAAGCGCGCATATGAGCCGCATGGAAAACATGGTGAGCGCATTGGGTAAAAAACTCGGTTTGAGCGCCGATGCTTTTAACCGTTTGCTTCTTTTGGCTTCACTCCACGATGTGGGTAAACTGGGTGTTCCCGATGACATCATTAACAAGCCCGGCCCTTTGAATGATGATGAATGGGCCATTATGCGCGGTCACTGCAACATCGGTCACAGAATCGTGCTTGAATCCCCGGAGCTGACGGGCATTGCACAGGAAATCCTCTGTCATCACGAACGTTGGGACGGAAAAGGATATCCCGGCGGGAAAAAGGGCGATGAAATCCCCTTCCTGTCCCAAATTATATCCGTCGTCGATTCCTATGACGTCATAACGCACAAGCGCGTGTATAAAGAAGCCCTGAGTCACAGCAGCGCTCTTGCCGAGCTCAAACGCTGCCGCGGAACCCAGTTTTCCCCGGCTGTCACCGATCTCTTCCTGGAAATTTTCAGCCATTTAACCGAAGAGGATATGACCTCTTTCTTAAACTGCAGCCAATGATTTACGCAAACGGGCAAGCGGCCCAAGAAGGCCGCTTGCCCGCTTATCTTTGATTGGATCCTTCTTTTATATGCGTTCTCTCTTTTCGTAATAAGTGTGCAGCAAATCATGCGCGGTTTCACCGTACGCTTCACCGAGAAAGTCCTTATAGAGCATCTGAATTTCGGGATTTTTATGGGACAGGCGTATTT
>JAITVU010000273.1 GCA_031285645.1 Oscillospiraceae bacterium
TCATCCAAACCTTGTCCGAATATGATGTTAATATTTTGGTCTGCGATTGGGACGAAGCAAAATTACAGCGGGCCACGGAATACGCAACCCATGTTGTGCAGGCGGATGTTTCAGATGAAAACGCGCTTGTCAAATTGGGGCTTGGCAACTTTGACGTCGTCATTCTTGCGATGGGTGAGGATTTTGAAGCGTCGCAGATTGCGACCATGATTGCAAAGGAAAGCGGGGCAAAGCGCGTTGTTGTCAAAGCAAGAGATAAACGGCAAAAAAAGATACTTGAAAGCATCGGGGCGGACGAGGTCATTCTTCCCGAGCATGAAATGGGCGCGAAGCTGGCCCGCAAGCTGGTGGGCTCCAACATCATGGATATTCTGGACGATTCGGAGTTTTATACGATTACGGAGATGCACCCTCTTGATGAATGGGTGGGAAAGAACGTTCGGCAAGCGGATATTCGCCGCAAGGAAAATATAACCGTTTTGGCGACAAGGCGCGGTTATAAGCTCACCATTCCGGTATCGCTGGACAAGGTGATAACCGAAGAGGACATTTTAATTGTGCTGAGTGAAAAGAAGCATAAGTAGAGTTATGATGTTGCCTTTAAGTTTGCGATATCAATTAGTTAATATTCCGGAAACAAAAAAACGGTGAGGGGCGTCCTCACCGTTTTTGCTAAGAGTTATTATTATTGTTGGATAAAACCCGACTCGTTTTTTCTTCGCTAAAAGATACGCCGCCCATCAGGAGTATGCGAACAAAGTTGGGTGATCGGACCGCGCTTTATAAATAATGAATGACTATAGCGACCGGAGAAAATCGACAATTTCCACAGCCTTCGGCGGACAGCCGGCGACATGGGCGTCGCAGCCGGCCGTGCAGTTGCCAACACCGATTCCGGCGCATGTCTTGCCCTTGAAGCCCTGACCGATATTGATTCTGTTGCGCAGCCCCATGTTCCCGGCCTTGTTGAGGGCGAAGATGAGCGCGGCGTAACAGGCCGAGCAGGCGCCGTCCTCATTGACAAATTGGCCGAGGCGCTTTGCCTGGCTGCTGCGTTGCAGAACTGTTTTTGGCCGCCTGTCGGCGTTGAGTTCACTGATATCGGTGTTATCATCGGCATACTGTCCGGCGCCATAGGCTTTTGCGTGAAAAAGGTGATCGATTTCATCGGGATGATAGCCCATAAGCTGAGCGCCGTAGGAATCAAGGAGTACGGGATCGCGTCCCAGCAGAATACGGTTTGATTCAATCGGATTGCCGCCTTCCTCAAAACTGAGGTCGCCGCATATACTGTCGACAATGTGCAGGTTGGGCTTCAGGACGGCTGCCAGCGCCGCAATGGGCTTGTGCAAGCCCATTGTATGAAAGCGGCGCTTTTCACTGTCCGGGATACAGCCTTTCAGGCTCTTAAGGCAACAGGTCATATCGGTCTGGCAGTGGCCTTTGAGAACAGGGACATTGATGAGATAATCGGCGTTCAGAATCGAGCGGCAAAGCGTGAGCTCAATACCCTGCGATTTTCTTTTTTCAACAGAATCGTCTTTTGTATCCAGCAGCTCCACATTGTATTTGTCACGCAAGGCCGAGTAACCGCAGGTTTTCCAGGCGCGCTTGGTCGAATCGCCGACCCATGATCCCTCAGCGATTATAATATTCTTAACGCCGTTATCCCTGAGATAACGGATGATGCCCTCGACAATTTCCGGATGTGTCGTCGCACCGCCGTCCGCAGGCCGCGCCACAACAAGATTGGGCTTGATGCAGACACGCATATCGGGCCGCAGCTCGGCGGCGATATCGGCCGCCTCCATCAGCGCGTAGGTCATGTCCTGCATGTGGGTGCCGTAGTTTATGTAAATATCCGCCATTTTGAAGCCTCCAGACAATAAAATCTGCTTTTAAGTATAGCATATTGTCCGTTAAATTGCCATGAGTGCAAACACATGGCTTGCGAAAAATGACTTTGACGAACAAGCAAGCCGCTACGCGGCAACCTGCCCGGCGGCAGGAGCGGGGGCATGGATATTTGTTGAATGAAATTCGATGGTCTTATTTAATTTTTCCTGATCTCTGTTAATTTCATTCGACAGATCGTATTTTTTATAGTATATTATTATTTGCTTGAAGCGTCTGAAGCTGTTTTACGGCTGCCAGACATTTTTTATGTGCACATAATATGTAATTTGACTCAAGATCATATAGCGGAGAGAGGCTTTGCTCAATGAGTGACGAAAATCACAGTCCGAAAATGCCGCTTAAAGAGCGGTTTATGAATTGGGGAGAAAAGAAATATGGCAGCGAAATCATCAGTTTTAACCGGCTGATTGAAATTTTCATTCCATTATTGGTCGATCATTTTTGCCTGAGCCTGATCAATATGCTCAACTCATCCATGGTCAGTTCATCCGGAGCGGCGGCGGTATCGGCGGTCAGCTCGGTTGATTTGATGAACTTTTTCATCACTAACATATTTATCGCCATGGCAACGGGATGTACCGTCGTCGTCGCCCAGTATGTCGGCCGGGGAGAGCAGTAGCGAGTCATTCATACAATGGCGCAAGCGATTGTATCGGCTGTCGCGATCGCCACAGTCCTCATGCTGATCTTTGTCGTCTTTTCCCGTCAGGTACTCAATCTGCTCTTCAGCGCCGCGGATCAGGAAATACTCGACCTTGCGAACACGTATTTGATCGGATCGGCGCTGTCCTACCCCTTTTACGCGCTGATGCAGACGATTGTAGGCGCGCTGCGCGGCAGTGGCCGCACGCGTATATCGCTGGGCTTCACTCTGACACAGAATATCATCTATATCATCTGCAACTTTATTTTCCTCAACATATTCCACCTCAGCGTGTTGGGTGTGGTCATATCACTGATATTTTCGAGGGTTGTGTGTGCGGTCGCGGCCATTTGTTTCGTTTCACTGCCGCGTTTCCGGTTTGGGCTTACCCGGTCTGATTTCTGGCCCATAAACAGGGAACTGCAAAAAAAGATATTGTATATTGGCATACCGGCAGGCATGGAGCAGCTTTTTTTCACAGGCGGGCGCCTGTTTGCCCAGACGTTTGTCGTGACGTTGGGAACCATGAGTATTACGGCAAATGCGGTTGCGAATTCGGTGGGCAATTTCAGCCAGGTCTTCGCGCAGGCGGTTTCGCTGTCGGCCGTTACCATTATCGGACAGGTTATCGGCTACGGCGATTATGAACAGGCCAGGAAATATATCCGGCAGCTGTGCCACATCGCGACAGCCGGCATTATCGTGACGCTTGTGATCATGATTCCGCTTCTGCCCGTCATCGTCGGATGGTTTAATCCGCCGGAAGAAGCGCTCATGCAGGTCTATATCTGCACGCTGATCTGCATGCTGTTCG
>JAITVU010000279.1 GCA_031285645.1 Oscillospiraceae bacterium
GGAAGAATTAAAGAGTTTGGGTGCGATTAACGTTGGAAAAGCCATACCGCGCGCGTGTGGGTGCGCAGCTGGCATTGAAACGACGCGCTGCGGCGCGTCAACTTTCTACTCGCGCCCGCAGAACAGGGAAAAGGTCATTATTACAATGCGGGCGCTTTGTGACGCGCGCGAGGCTGCACCCGCATCGGGATGGTTCCATGTATGAGTTTGGGCTGTCAGCGTCACTCAGGTTTCAAGGCCTATTCACGGATTCGTCACAAAGGCATGGTATTTTTTTGGTGGCGGCGGGGTTTAAGATGTGGCGCGGCAAGCCGCGGGAAATCAGACCCGCCGTGTCATTGAAGTCGCTTGATTATAACAATACAATATAATCGCACGCTCTATTTGAAAGGAAGGTCGTCTTTATGATCGAGGTCAAAAACCTCACGAAAACCTATGGCGCCAAAAGAGCTGTGGATGACATCAGCTTTGTTGTGAACGAGGGCGAAATCCTCGGTTTTCTCGGGCCGAACGGCGCGGGCAAGACAACGACAATGAACATCATCACAGGCTATTCGTCGTCGACGCAGGGCACCGTATTGGTCAATGGCTCCGAAATCCTGGCCGACCCCATCAAGGTCAAATCCCAGATCGGCTATTTGCCCGAACACCCGCCGCTTTATCTGGATATGACCGTGAAGGAGTACCTCAGCTTCATTTACGACCTCAAGAAAATCAAGGTGCCGGGCGTCTCAAAAGCCAACCATATCATGGAGATCTGCGGCCTTGTTAAAATCGAGGATGTGTACGGGCGCATCATCAAAAATCTCAGTAAGGGCTACAGGCAGCGCGTCGGACTCGCGCAGGCCCTGCTCGGCAATCCGAGCGTGCTGATCCTCGACGAGCCGACCGTCGGCCTGGACCCCAAGCAGATCATTGAGATCCGCAACCTGATCAAGGGTTTGGGCAAAAAATACACGATCATCCTCTCCTCCCATATCCTGCCGGAAGTGCAGGCCACGTGCGAGCGCGTCATCGTGATCAACAAAGGCAAGCTGATCGCGGACGACACGCCCGACAATCTGTCACGCGCCATGAGCACCGACCACAAGCTCACTTTGCGTGTGGACGGCCCCGAGGAGGAAATATACAAGCTTCTTTCCAAAATCCCGCGCATGATCAAGGTTGATCGCCTGGGCCTGCGCGAGGACAAGGTTTACGACTTCACCTTGGAGGCGGAGCCCGGCGCCGATATCAGGCGCGAGGTCTTCAAGCGCCTTTCCGAGCGTGGATGGGCCATTTTGGGCCTTAAATCCAGCGAATTGACGCTGGAGGATATCTTCCTGCAGCTCACCGATGAGAACAACAAACAGCAGATTGACATACAGCGCCACGACGACATAGTCCCCGAAGACAGCGCGAATTCAGAGCCTGAAACCGAAACCGGGTCCGCAGCGGCCTCCTCCGACGGCGGGGAAGACGCTTAGGCGCGAAACGCGCATAAAAAAACCATGGCACCTTGACCGGATGAGTCTATTTTTGGAAGGAGGCATGGGCTGTCAGCCGGCCCATAACCCATTATGACTGCTATTATGCGACGCGAACTCCTCGCCTATTTTTCTTCGCCCATCGGCTACATTTACCTGGCTGTTTACTATGTGTTTTCCGGCTTCTACTTCTTTGCCGGGACTCTCTACGCCAACACAACGGACCTCTCGTATGTTTTTGGCAATATGTTCACCATTGTTTTATTCCTAATCCCCATTCTCACCATGCGCCTTTTCTCCGAGGATAACAAACACAAGACCGATCAGGCGCTGCTCACGGCGCCCATCAACCTGTCGGCGCTTGTCATGGGCAAATTTCTCGCGGGCGCGGTCGTCTTTTTGCTCGGCCTCTCCATAACGCTTGTTTACGGCGTGATCGTCGCCGTCTTTGCGCCGCCGAACTGGGCGCTTATCTGGGGAAACTTTGTCGCCCTACTGCTGCTGGGCATGGCGCTGATCGCCATCGGCATGTTTATATCGTCAATGACGGAGAATCAGGTTATTGCCGCCGTCGGCGCTTTTGCCGTGGCTTTGGGCCTTTTGCTTTTCGACTCCCTGCAAGGGCTTTTCTCCAGTCCTTTCTGGTCCAAGGTTGTCAGCGGCCTTTCATTCTTCAACCGCTACAACGACTTTACCGTGGGCATATTCGACTTTTCAAGCATTGTCTTTTTCCTGAGCGTATCGGCCATATTCATTTTCCTGACGATCCGCGTGCTCGAAAAGAGACGGTGGGGTTAAGCCCCGCGCCCATGTCCATATACAGAAAGGATGAAAGCCACAATGAATATATTTAAAAGCCGCAAGTTCAGGCAAGGCTCCATGGCAACGCTCATCACGGTGCTTGTGATTGTGCTTGTCGTTGTTGTCAATATGGTGGCGACGGCGCTCTCCGAGCGTTTCTCCCTCAGCCTGGACCTCACGACGAACAAAGTGTTCAGCCTCTCGAATGAGACCAAGGACTTTTTGAAGACGCTTGACAAGGACGTCACGGTCTATATCCTCAGCGATGAGGAAACCTTTATGGCCGGCGGCGTCTACTATACCCAGGCCGGCGAGGTCATCAAGCGCTACGCGCAGCACAACCCCCGCATCAAGGTTGTTTACAAAGACATCATCAAGGACCCGACCTTTGTAGCCAATTACCCGAACCTGAGCCTGACGGCGCGCAGCATCCTCATTGAGTGCGAGGATAAAAACGCCGTGCTGACGGCTTACGACCTGTTTAACATCGAGGTCGACTACAACGCGGGGACGGCGCAGGCCGTGTCATCCAAGGCGGAGCAGGCCATGTCCTCGGCGCTGCTGAATGTGACATCGGACAAAAAGATCACGCTCACCGTTCTTGAAGGCCACAATGAATACGACATCAGCTATTTCACCGACGTGCTCCGAATGAACAATTATGAAATCACAACCCAGAATTTAATGACGGATGAAATCAACCCCGACGCGACCATCGCCGTCATGGCCGCCCCCATGCGTGACATTTCCGAGGCGGAGGCCAAAAAACTGGACGCTTTCCTCAGCAACGGCGAAAAGTACGGCAAGACATTTTTCTATCTGGCCTCGGTCGACCAGACCGTCGACACGCCCGTCATCGACGCCCTTCTCGCCGAGTGGGGCATCGGGATAAATCCCGGCGTCGTCTTCGACATAAACATGTCCAACATCTTCTCCCCCGGTTATTACTACACCATCGCCGGCTATGCCGAGGATGAGTACAGCGCAAACGTCCAGACCCGCAAACTGCCCGCCGGCCTGCCTTATTCAAGGCCGCTCGAGATTCTCTATGAGAACAAGAGCTTCACGACGACGAAAGAGCTGCTCACCTTCTCCTCGACGGCCGGTGTGCGCGCCTCCGACGCCGCGACCGACTGGGTTCCCAGCCAAAGCGATATCTCGGGTCCCATCACGGGTATGGCGATAAGCCAGATGACCAAGTATGACAACGCCACGCCGATGACGTCCAATATTGTTGTGTGCGGCAGCGTCGACCTGATCGCCGACTATATGCTCGGCAGCCCCAATATGGCCAACTCCGACTATGTCCTCGACCTCCTCAACAGCATTTCGGGCCGCGAGGATGTGATCCATATCCAGGATAAGACCTTGGGCGGCACCGAGCTCGGCCTGACGGATTATTCCCAGGTCATCACCATCTCGATTGTGCTCACCATCATCTTCCCCCTGGCCGTGCTTGTGCTGGGCATTGTGATCTGGATGAGAAGGCGGCACAGATAAGCCGCGCGAGGGGCCACGCCGCAACTTAACAAGTTGCGGACGCCGGGAACACAGTTCCCGGCGCGCAGCGCCCAATGGTATTGGGCGCGTGTGGCCCCGAAATCCCGGTGCGCGCTGTAATTGCCGCCGAAACGGCCGGCTTTTTAACCGCATCAGAGCCTGTTCAGGATCTTTTTGTGCCGGTGCTTTCGAGGAAATTTTGCTGGATTTTTGGT
>JAITVU010000341.1 GCA_031285645.1 Oscillospiraceae bacterium
AAAATTGTTTTTGTTCTCGAGGCGCCGCTTAAACAGCATGAGTTGTATCTGCCCATTCTTCAAAACCTGTGTGATCTCGGATATCGTTTCGCCGTCAATTACCCCTACAACTTTGATCAGCATGACCCCGTCATGGATTTGTGCAGCTATATTTTTCTGTCGCAACGGCCCGAGCGCAAGGATGAGACGGAGCGAATTTTCAGGGATATCAAGGTGAAATATCCCAAACTTGAACCGATCGCGACGCATATTTATACGGAGGAAGTTCTTAAAAGCCTGTACGAAAAAGGGTATGCCATGTATGAAAGCCGCTTTTACCGCGTGCCGGCTTCTAAAACACATGGCACCATATCGCCGCTTAAAATTAACGCCGTGCGTTTGATCAACACCGTTCAGGATGAGAATTTTGATTTTGACAACGTATCTTCCGTTGTTCAGCGGGACCCTGCTCTCACCATCTCGCTGCTTAAAATTGTCAATGCGCACCATATGCGCTCCTCAAACAAAATTAAAACCATCCCGCAAGCCGTTGCGATGATGGGCCAGCAGGAGGTCAGGAAATGGGTCACCACCGCCGTCTCGCAATCCCTCGGGGACGACAGGCCCAATGAAGTGACGCGCATGTCCCTGATCAGGGCCAAATTCGCCGAAAACCTCTCCCCTTTGTTTGAGATGGCCCATATGTCCGGCGAACTGTTCCTGATGGGTCTGTTTTCCGTTATCGACGTTATTCTGGAAGTGCCGATGGAAGAAGCCCTGAACATGGTTCTTGTTTCCGACACCATCCGCAACGCCTTGCTTAAAGGCGAGGGCATCTTCGCGAATGTGCTGAAAATGGTCACCGATTACGAAAACGCCAACTGGTCCGCCGTATCAAGGCACATGATCGTGCATGATATTGCGGAGGAGGCCCTTTCAAAGTCCTATATAGACGCGCTTGTCTGGTATCGCAACCTCATCATGCAGGATGAAGAAGAACTGATAGCGGAAGTCAATTCCGCCGAGGCCACGGCGGAATAAGCGTTATGGCATGATCGTATGATGTTTTTAATTTTAAATAAAAAACAGCGGTATTATATACCGCTGTTTTTTTGCAGCCAGCCGCTATTGAATTTAACAGGAATCTCCATGAACGCCAGTTCCCCGGAAGCCGCAAATCGCCGTGCGCTTTCAGCGCACGGCTCACAGCGCAACTTTGCTGCGCTGTGCCCGGCGGCATGCCGCCGGGGGATTTGCGGCGTTTGGATTACGTGACAATCTGCCGCCGATTCGTGTCAATTCACTTGACCGCGCGTTTGCCATCTATACAAAAGATAAAGCGCCAGCAAAACAATCACAACCGGATTAAACAGTATTTTGCGAATCAGCGAGAATATAAATCCGATAACACCAAATGTCATGCCCAACAGCGCGCCCAAAATGCCCAGCCCCACGCAAGCCACAACAAAACCAATGTATATGCCCAACAATATTTTAATCACTTTCACTTTGTATTCCCCTCCATACATATGCACTTCTCAGATGATTGCGACACACGTTTCATCTGTCTATACTTTACTGCCGGATTATTTGATACACAATAAATATTGATTAAACTTAGATTAAAAATAACGGGGAGCACATATGTGATATAATAACGCCAGCGGCTGCCGCCTCTAAACAGTCCGTTTGAAAACAGCAATGATTTTTTGCTGAGACGTGCCCTAACACACCCCGATATCAGCGTGCTCCTGAGCGGAATCAAGAGCATTGATCATCTGTGCGACAATGTCGGGAGCGTCAAAAAAGGCAAGCTTTCCGTCGATGTCTATGCGGAGGCGAAACGACGCCTCAAGTATGCGGGCATTATTCCCGGCCCCGTCAGCGCCGACTGAAAACCTACCTTCCGCCGCGATATCAGAGCAGCCGGATGTTGTAAAGTACACATATCCATGTTTTTCTGTTCCGTGTTTTTAAGCCGCCAGAAATATGTTTATCAGCAAATATTTTTTTCCATTAAATTTCCCCGGCAAATTTTATGTTGACAAATAAAATGAATTATGTTAACATGACAAACAACTTCACACAAACAATTGCGTGGACGGGAAATAGTACTTTTTTTGCAGGATGCACAGAGAGGGCCGGTTTGCTGAGACGGCCCGTGAATGCGGAAATAGGAACTCATCCCCGAGCTGCAGGCGCAACGCCGGGAAACCGGTTATTATGCCGTGCCGGAAGCCCACCGTTACAGGGGACGCCGTATCGGATTCAGGTTATACGCGTGAATTTGAATCCCGTATCGGTAAGGAGTGCATGCCTGTGGCATGAATTCAGGTGGTACCGCGAAACTGAGCTTTCGTCCTGATTGAGGACGGAGGCTTTTTTGTTGTTCCGTTTATTGGCCGTTGCTTGTGGAAGACATCCGAAACGCAGTCAATACACTTTAAAGCCTTTTCCACAAAGTGTAATGACCGCGCAAGAAGGTCCCTTACCCTGATTTTCCGCTCTGTTTTAGCTTTAAGAAGGGGCTATGGACTTATAAAACAACGCACCAGGAGGTCTCTTTATGTCAAACATGCCAAACGAATCACGTAAACTAATTATTTTTGATACCACGCTGCGCGACGGCGAGCAGACGCCCGGCGTGAACTTAAACCTGAGTGAAAAACTGGATATCGCGCACCGGCTGGAAACCCTCGGCGTGGATATTATCGAGGCCGGCTTCCCCGCCGCCTCCCCCGGCGACTTCGAGGCGGTCCGGGCCGTATCGCAGAATGTCTCCTGCGGCGTCGCGGCGCTTTGCCGTTGTGTCCCCGACGACATCAAAAAGGGCTGGGATGCTGTGAAATACAGTAAAAGGCCCCGCATTCACGTTTTTCTGGCGACAAGCGCCATTCACATGCAGTATAAACTGCGCATGGAACCCGACGCCGTGCTTGAGCGCGCGGTGGAGGGCGTCAAGCTGGCCAAATCCCTGTGCGGCGACGTCGAATTCTCCTGCGAGGACGCGAGCCGCAGTGACCCCGCCTTTCTCTACCGCGTACTCGAGGCCGTCATTGACGCCGGCGCGACAACAGTCAATATTCCCGATACGGTGGGCTATGCCGTCCCCGACGCGTTTGGAGCCTTTATCAGCGATATTGGACGCAACGTGCCGAACATAAACAAGGCCGTCGTCAGCGTGCACTGCCATAACGACTTAGGCCTTGCCGTCGCCAATACCCTGTCCGCGCTGCAAAACGGCGCCAGACAAATTGAGACAACAATAAACAGTCTTGGCGAGCGCGCCGGCAACTGCTCCATGGAAGAGGCTGTCATGGCGCTCACCACCC
>JAITVU010000039.1 GCA_031285645.1 Oscillospiraceae bacterium
ATATTCTGTTGCTGACTCCCGACGGCGTTTCAATGACAGATGCCGACTGCCCGTCGCTGGACTGCGTGCATGCGCCGGCTATATCGTCGCCGGGGCAGGTGATCGCCTGCCTGCCGCACCGCGTGCTTGTCCGGCTTACGGGCGGAGAAGAAGGTGAGGTGGACGCGGTTGCGGGATAAAGTTAATATTCGTAAAATCACAACACTCGCCCTTTTTCTGGCCTTTGCCCTTGTGGCCGGAATCGCGGAGCGCTATATACCCATCAGCTTCAGCGTTCCCGGCGTGCGGCTTGGGCTGGCCAATGTCGTCGTGCTGGCGGCGCTTTATCTGTTCGCCTTTACAGACGCGCTCACACTCGTTTTGCTCAAATGCGTGCTGTCTGTTTTTATAGCGGGCTCCTTCACTTCTTTTGTCTACAGCCTGTCGGGTTCCCTCCTCAGCCTTTTGGTCATGGCGCTCCTGCTGAGAGTTGTGGGCGGGACGGCGAGCCCCGTCGGCATCAGCGTCATCGGCGCCGTATTCCACAACATTGGGCAGCTGATCGCGGCGGCGGCCGTTATGCGCACCGTCACCGTATTCGCCTATCTGCCCATGCTGATGGTATCCGGCGTGCTTACGGGCGTCATCATCGGCGTGTTGGTTAAATATGTCCTGCGCATTGTCGGCAGGCTCAATGCCGGAAAGCCCGCTGATTAATAATGAACACGTTGAAAGAGCGTTATCTGTATATTTCCACGCGGCAATTGCTTTTCGGCGCGTTTGGGGTTATAATTGTGTATAATTCCAGTAGCGCACGGGCGCGATTTGGCTCTTAAACAGGCAGTTAACTGCTTTGACGCAGATAAGTATGCAAATCATATCATTGACAGGGTGCTATTTTATTCTGGAGGGAACACAATGGCTTCTTATTCCGACTACATCAATCTCGAAGAAGGATTGGGCCGCATTGGCGGCAACAAAAAGATATTCGGCACTTTGCTTGACAGCTTCGCGCGCAATAAAAGCTATGATGAGCTTTGCGGCGCGCTCGAGGCGGGCGATCTGCCCGCGGCCGCGGCCGCGGCCCACGCGATCAAGGGCATGACGGCCAACCTCTCCATGACAGCGCTCTACAGCGCTTCCGCCGAATTGGAGCAGGCGCTGAAAGCGGGGGACAACAACACCGCTCTTTTTGAGAAGGTCCGTGAGGCCCGGGAGAAGACGCTCGCCGCCATTGAACCCTGCAAGCAGGACCTCGTATAACATGAAAATCTCCTCGCGGACAAACGCGGGGAGATTTGTGGTCATGGACAGGCGGCGTATTGCTCATACAAAGACATTTTGAATAATAAGCTGGCGGAATAACCATTTTCCCATGAGGAAGAGACGTTTAATAAGGAGGAGACTATGCCCGTTTATTCAGTTTATGTTGAAAAAAGGCCCGCCTTCGCGGACGACGCCGCTTCGGTTCTGGCCGATCTGAGCTCGGCCCTTCAGATCCAAACCATCACAGAGCTTCGGCTGTGCAACCGCTATTTTGCGGAGGGTCTTGGCGCGGCGGATTTTGAGAAGGCCAAAAACGGGATTTTCTCGGAACTGCCCGTGGATCTGATTTATAATGAGCTGCCGGATTTTACCGGCTACAGGGTTTTCGCCGCGGAGTATCTGCCGGGCCAGTTCGACCAAAGGGCGGATTCCTGCGCGCAGTGCATCTCCCTCGCCTACGGCATTGACCGCCCTGACATCCACACGGCGAGAATCTACGCGCTTAAAGGCGCAATCACGGACGCCCAGTTTGAGCAAATTAAGGCTTACCTCATCAACCCGGTTGAAAGCCGTGAGGCGTCGCTTGAGGTTCCCGACACGCTAGCCATGCGCTACGATATCCCCACGGAAGTCGAGACATGCGCGGGCTTTACGGCCCTTGACCGCGACGGCCTCACCGCCATGCTGGAAGACCTTAGCCTCGCTATGGACAGTGAGGACCTTCTGTTCTGCCAGCGCTATTTCAGGGACGAGGAAAAACGCGACCCCACCATAACGGAAATCCGCATGATCGATACTTATTGGTCCGACCACTGCCGGCACACCACCTTTTTGACCGGGCTTGACAATGTCGTCATTGAGGACCCCGACATCGCCGCGAGCTGGGAAAAATATAAGGCCCTGCGCGCCGAGCTCGGCCGGGCGGACAAGCCCGTCACGCTCATGGATCTCGGGACCATTGCGGCGCGCGCGCTTAAAAAGCGCGGCCTGCTGCCCGATCTGGACGAATCGGAGGAGATCAACGCCTGCTCGGTCAAAATTAAAATTGACGTCGACGGCAGCGCGCAGGACTGGCTGCTCATGTTTAAAAACGAGACGCACAACCACCCCACCGAAATCGAGCCTTTCGGCGGCGCTGCGACATGCCTTGGCGGGGCGATTCGCGACCCGCTTTCGGGCCGCAGCTATGTCTATCAGGCCATGCGCGTCACAGGCGCGGGCAACCCCCTGGAACCGGCGGCCCTGACACGGCCCGGCAAACTGCCCCAGCGCAAAATCTGCCAGACCGCCGCCGCGGGCTACGCGTCTTACGGCAACCAAATCGGCCTTGCGACAGGCCTTGTTCACGAGATCTACCATCCCGGCTATGCGGCGAAACGCATGGAGATCGGCGCTGTCATCGGCGCGGCTCCGGCTGAAAATGTTGTTCGGGAAACCCCAATGCCCGGCGACGCCGGTATCTTGCTGGGCGGCAAAACCGG
>JAITVU010000015.1 GCA_031285645.1 Oscillospiraceae bacterium
CAGGCGTTAATTCACCTTCAACTTTCCCGAGAATGGCTATGGACTTAAATGCGTCTTCCTTGTATGCCCTCACCAATTCCA
Organism: Oscillospiraceae bacterium; assembly: GCA_031285645.1. Taxonomy (GTDB): domain Bacteria; phylum Bacillota; class Clostridia; order Oscillospirales; family Ruminococcaceae; genus WRAV01. The sequence continues at coordinate 82 of JAITVU010000015.1, forward strand.
CGGCCTTTTGGGTGGCGGCCACGCCCCCGAGGGCATGAAAAGCCACGGGGCTTCCATGGCGGATGACGGGTTCGGCCGGCGGCAATCCGAGAAAAGTGGTGATTTTGTTCGCTGTTTCCATCACTTCAACCGTGGTGCGGTAGCATTTAACCATTTCGCAGACCCGCGCGTTTCTTTCAAACGCCCCTGCCCGCACGCTGTCCCAGTTCTCAATGCTCCTATAGCTGTATATGGCCTGGGCCAGGTCGCCAACAACAGTAAATGTGCACCCCGGTAGCGTTTTTTGCAGCGCGTAGAGATCAAATACGCCAAAATCCTGCGCTTCGTCCACAACCGCGTGCGCATAGTTTCTGAATATATCCGCCCCCCGCATGCGCTCCCGCAAATAAAGCAAAGCGGGCAAATCCTCGTTATCAAGGCTTCTTTTGCGAAAATTAGCCAATGTTTGTTTTTTTAAGGCTTCTTTCTCGCCGAATGTTGCGATATGAGCTCCGCAATTCTGAATAAACTGACGATATAAAGCCGTTGTTTTCACGTCCGCCTTTTTAAAAAACTCTTTAAGTGACTGTCTGCATCCCCTGTCCAGTTCCTTTTCAATATAAGCCCTGTCCCTGTGAAGCTTGTCCAGGCGGGCGGCGTTTTCCCTGTCCGCATAGAGCGCCCTGAAATGCTTTGACAGGCTCTCATCCAGCTGAATCTTCCGATCGTTAATCAGGGTCGTCAGCTTTTCCATACACTGCCCGACCTTGTCGCGCACTGTGTTGCCTGAGCCCGTCAAAGCTTCCTGCCAAGCCGTCTCAACCTCTTCCCTTGCCAACACCTTAAACCCGCGCAATGAAAAATCGGTTTCCGGCGGAATAGTCCGTTCATACCACGCGAGAAAATCATCCAGGGCGTCCTTATACGCCATCGATGTTTTGAATCCCTCAATTGTCCCCTTATTTTTTCCTGTTATAACGCCGGTGAGACAATTCGCGGGATTGTTGAGGGTCAGTTCTTCATGCAGCACTTCTTTAGCCAGACTGGCATAGGTGTGCTGCGGCACGCTGTCCACATCGAGATCGGGCAACACCGATGCAATATAGCTGATGAAGAATTGGTTCGGCCCGATCACCATAAACTGGCTTGGCTTAATCCGGTTGCGATGATTATAGACCAGATAAGCAATCCTGTGTAGGGCGACCGTGGTTTTGCCGCTGCCCGCAACGCCTTGAACAATCATGTTCTCGTGAATATTTCCTCTAATAATGCGGTTTTGCTCGCTTTGAATGGTCGCGATGATATTTTTCAGCCTGTTGTCGGCGTTGACACCGAGATAAGGCGCGAGCAAGTCGTCACTTGTGACGGTGTCAACATCGTTATACGAAATAAGCTCGCGCTTTTCTATTTCCAGCATTCTCTTAAGATCGAGCGTGCCCTTTTCCACACCACCCGGTGATTCATACTCCACCGCGCCCACATTGCTGTCATAATAAAGCGTCGCAATCGGCGCGCGCCAGTCCAGTGTGACGACACGGTCGTCACTGTCCATGACGCCGATTTTCCCTAAATAGTATTTTTCCGGCTTCTTATCATGGTCGCCTGTAAAATCAATCCGTGCAAAATAGGGTTTTTCAACGCCTAAATGCAGCCGCGCAATATGGTTATGTGTCTGGAATAGTAAATCATTGAGGATATCCGGGTCTTCCGGATATAAATCGGGCAGAGATTTGTAGAATTCTTCGTTTTCAGCAATGATTTCTCCGTACTTTTCCTGTGTCTGCCTGAGGTGCTCTTTCTCATGAATAAAAACAGTATCCACAACACGCCTCCTGTCTGCACATCCGCGATCCGGCTGGCGGCACGTTCGCTGAGTATAAAAAAGCGCACGAAAACACGCGCAAAAATGTATGCATCCACTCTTGCGCATTTTTGGGTGAACTTTTATTATACCACAGTCATATTCAAATAGCGAGTATTTTTTTGATTAAGCGCCGGTCTTGGCGTTGCGAACGCGTACGCCTCCAGCGTACCGTCAGGCATACGCCTGACGCTTCAAAACCGTTCCGGTTTTGAAGCGTCGCTCACCTATATATAAAACCATATCATAGAATAAAAAAGAATGTTGATTAACCATTCTTTTTTATTCTATTCTTTATTCGCCGGATTCCGTCACCGATCCGGCCTCTCTGTTTACAACGGCTTTGCCGACCCACATACGCTTTTTATAATAAATAAAGGCAAACAAGCCGCATAAACCCCATCCTATGGGTATGGACCATGCCACCGCTTCAGGACCGAAGCCAAACTGCGAAACAAGAATATGCGCTGAAACAGTGCGAATTGTGAGGCTCGTTATCGTCAGGATCATCACGATAACGGCATCGCCGGCACCGCGGAAAAATCCGTTGAAGGAAAAGAAAACAGCAAACAGGACATAGAAAATGGCAATGATGGATAAATACTCAGTGCCCACGCGTATGATCTCGGTTGAGGACGGGTCGGCCGCATCCACAAATAACCCGATCATCCATTTCCCAAAAATCACCGCCAATGCCGAAACAAAAATACCGATCCCAACCATAAAGAGCATTGCCGACCTGAATCCTTTTTGGGCCCGCTCTTCAAGGCCCGCTCCGATATTTTGGGCCACAAAGGTCGACGTCGCCATACTGAGGTTATTCAAAGGCATCATGGCGAACATGTCAATTCTGGTGGCGGCCGTATACCCGGCCACAGCGACAGCGCCAAACGAATTAATCAGCCTTGTGATGGTGAGCGAGGCAAGAGATGTTATTGAGAGCTGAATCGCTGCCGGAACACTGTATTTTAAAACGGCTTTAAATAATTTAACATCGAATATCAGCTTTTTTATTCTTAATAAAGGCAAATATTTAATCGCATATAAATAACATAAAACAAATGCAACAATCTGAGAAAAAATAGTTGCCCATGCGGCTCCGGGAATACCCCACTTAAAATAAGCCACAAATATAATATCCAATATAACATTTAAAATTGTCGCTAAAATTAATATGTACAGCGGTCTTTTAGAATCTCCCAGCGCGCGCATATAAGCCGTATATACATTGTAAAACATAGGGAAAATCATGCTGCCCATAATAAGCTGTAAATATATTTTCGCATCGTCAAAAACATCGCTTGGCACATTGATGAGTTTTAATAACATTGAGGCGCCAAAAACACCTATTAACGATATGACAATTGAAAACGCACCCATAAAAATAATACTTGTCGACACAGTCCGGTTTAAATATTCCTCTTCTTTCGCGCCGTAAAACTGAGAGACCAATACAGAAGCGCCGGTTGTTAAACCAATTAAGACGGATAACAGAAAATTAATGATCGCGCCCGCCGTTCCGACGGCCGCCAAGGCTTCCCCATTAATAAACCGCCCGACAATAACCGTATCAGCCATTGTATAGGCCTGCTGAAAAATGTTGCCTATTAACATGGGCAAAGAAAAAACTATAATTTGTTTCGCCGCATTGCCCTGTGTAAAATCCCTCAAACAAATCCTCCTTATATGTCTTATTCTTATGTAACAATTATATACTCTATTATGCTTTGATACAAGCGATTACCGATCATAAAAAAGCATATTTGAACAAGTCCCGTTTTATTAACAAGATATTAAATTAATTAATAAATAATAAATATTATAGCGTGTCTAAAATTATAAATATTAAAAAACTAAAATCAGCAAATCACAACTTTTCAATGTTTGTAAATAAACAGAAATAAACAATACAATTATTCATATGGTTGCCGTTCAATGCACTTCAATCTCATCTGCTCTTTACAGCTACTTTTCAGTATGTCGCTGTAACGGCCTTCCATGTGTCGTCGAACTTTTTAGGACATTTTCAAGCAAATCACTTCAGTTGTGTTCAAAGCCATTATCAGTAAATACAAGCTATATATTGTTTTATCCGGTATATAATAAGCTATATTTTGCATTTCCAGTGTATTTTATCAGGCTTTTTCTTTGATCAAAGTTTCGGTTCCTGCAGCCTTTTGTTTGTACTTAAGACTTCCTTTTTCAGGGAAATGACAAAGAAGGATTCAAAGGAAGCAACCCAAGGAGCGGGATTTACAAGTCTTCGCTTCACTAAACAAATGGTTGCGCCTGTGAAGTTACTAATTATCATATTTATTAACTTTATTCTTTGAAAGTATTTTCCAGTAAATTCTGATTGATTTAATTATATATGAGTTGCATTGACAGGCTTATTTTGCTATATTTTGTAGTGACGTATAAAGTTTTAAACCGTAATTACCATTTATCATTTTTGGGAGGATAATGCTTGGGACGAACGCAAGGTTTCGGCCTTATATTTTTAATTCTCATTATAATCTGGTCCGTATTTCTCAGCGCGTGCGCACACGAAAACCCGCCCACTCAAAGCACAGCTTCTATGCCGCCGGTAAGCGATGAAGAAAGCGAAAAGTCAGCCGTGCTTTCATTCGATTTATCCGCCCGGTATGGCCGCGGTTTTCTTTCCGATGACGCCAGGGCGCTTTATGACGCCTATTACGCATTGGCCATGCAGTTCGACACGAAAGGGGCTGTTCCTGTTCCGTTTGATTTTACTGAACAGGAAATTGAGACGCTGCTCGGTTATTTTATTGACGACAACCCGGAGTTTTACTGGC
>JAITVU010000068.1 GCA_031285645.1 Oscillospiraceae bacterium
GGGTATAAATGCTGTCCACAGGGATGGTGCCGATCGGCGCTTTGTCAAGCTCGATCTGCTTATTGCGCTCGGCACTGACATATCCCTGGCCTTTTTTAAAGGTTATCTCCATTGAAAGCTTGGCATTCGGGCCCAAAGTCGCGATGTGCATGCTCGGATCAAGAATCTCAATCTCGGCATCCGCCTCAATTGAACCGGCTGTCACTTCGCACTCACCCTCCGCTTCAATACGAACGGTTTTGGCCTCTTCGCAATAAAGCTTGGCTGTCAGGCCCTTGATGTTGAGAATGATCTCCGTCAAGTCTTCCTTGACGCCCGGAATTGTTGAAAACTCATGCTGGATACCGTCGATCTTAACGGATATAACCGCTACACCGGGGAGCGAGGAGAGTAACACGCGCCGAAGGCTGTTTCCAAGGGTAATACCAAAGCCCCGATCCAGCGGCTCTCCAATAAAACGACCATATGTGCCGTCGCTTTTAAGCTCCGCGGTTTCGATCTTCGGTTCTATAATTTTAACCAAATAAAAACCCTCCTTGTACAGGCGGCTGGTTATACCGCCCGTGGTTCGTTCCCATGCTGATTAGACATGCCGGTTTTATCCGGCTATGGGTACGGAAATGTCAGTCTCCGCGGCTATTATTTGCTGTAAAGCTCGACGATCAGAGTCTCGTTCACAGGTACATCAATGTCTTCGCGAACAGGCATGCGCTCAATCTTACCTTCAAAAGACGCCGTGCTGCCTGTAATCCATGAGGGGAGGCCCTTCGGATTTTCGGCAAAGGTTTTGAACAGCTCGGACTGCCTGCTCTTTGATTTAACGGATACCGTGTCCCCGGGTTTAACGCGATAAGACGGAATATTAACGCGCCTGCCGTTTACAAGGATATGACCGTGACCGACAAGCTGCCTCGCCTGCCTCCTCGTCTCGCCGAAACCCATGACAAAAGCGACGTTATCAAGCCTGCGCTCAAGCAAAATAAGCAGATTCTCGCCGGACTGGCCCTGCATTTTTTCTGCTTTTTCAAATGTTGTGCGGAACTGCCGCTCAAGCACGCCGTAGATAAACTTCGCTTTCTGCTTCTCTTTAAGCTGCAGAGCATATTCACTGGATTTTGAGCGACGGGCGTTTCTCTTGGGGTCTCTCTTTGTCTCTTTGCTGTATCCAAGCACGCCGGGACTGATGCCCAGGTTCCTGCATTTTTTCAGTATCGGATCATGATTGACTGCCATTTATTACGCGCACCTCCTTCTTAATAATATTAAACACGCCGTCTTTTGGGAGGACGGCAGCCGTTATGCGGAATTGGCGTGACATCCTTGATCATATCAACCTCAAGACCGGCGGCCTGCAGTGCGCGGATCGCGGCCTCGCGCCCGGAGCCCGGACCTTTAACAAAAACCTCGACGGTTTTAAGGCCGTGTTCCATAGCCGCTTTCGCCGCCGTTTCGGCAGCCGTCTGCGCCGCAAAGGGCGTCGACTTGCGCGAACCCCTGAAACCGAGGCCACCGGAGCTCGCCCACGATAACGCGTTGCCCTTCGTATCGGTAATGGTGACGATCGTGTTGTTAAAAGTGGACTGGATATGGGCGGCTCCACGTTCAATATTCTTTCTTTCGCGGCGGCGGCGTGTTGTCTTTCTTGCCGTAGCTTTAGCCATGTGTGTTCATCCCTCCCATTACTTCTTTTTATTCGCGATGGTCTTCTTCGGGCCCTTTCTGGTTCTCGCGTTCGTCTTGGTCCGCTGTCCCCTGACAGGCAGTCCCCTTCTGTGACGCACACCGCGATAGCAGCTGATTTCAACCAGACGCTTGATATTGAGGGATGTCGTTCTTCTCAGGTCGCCCTCAACCATCACGTTGTTGTCTATATAGTCGCGCAGCTTCGCCGCGTCATCCTCGCTCAGGTCGCGCACACGGACATCCGGATTAATCCCCGTGGCCGCAAGGATATTGCTTGCTGTTTTCTGCCCAATGCCGTAAATATAGGTCAGTCCGATCTCGACCCTTTTTTCACGGGGCAGGTCTACACCAGCGATACGAGCCATTGCCTGGCACCTCCATTTCTGCCGTTTATATTCGTATTATCTCCGCTTTCCGTTTTGATGAAAAACACAGCATTTAACCCTGACGCTGTTTGTGCTTGGGATTGGCGCAGATAACCATAATTCTGCCTTTGCGTTTAATGATCTTGCATTTTTCGCAAATCGCTTTTACGGACGGTCTCACCTTCATAGATCTTAACCTCCTGATTCTAATCAGTTGGACTGGCGCGCCCAAAAGGACCCGCATTTATTTCGAACGCCAGGTAATCCGGCCTTTGGTCAGGTCATACGGTGAAATTTCAACCGTGACCTTATCCCCAGGCAAAATCCGGATAAAGTTCATGCGCAGTTTGCCTGATATATGAGCCAAAATCTTGTGGCCATTGGCAAGCTCCACCTGGAACTGTGCGTTCGGCAGCGCCTCCAGCACCTTTCCTTCCACTTCAATTACATCCGCCTTGGACAAAGTTAATGACCTCCCTCTCGCGCCGGCGCGATCTGTAAAGCGTCGTTAAACGGCTTTAACAGGCCGCGCAGCTTCTTGTCGGTTAGAACAGCGTTTACATCGATCACAGCGCTTGTTTCCCTCAAATGCCGCGTGTTCTTTCGCTTCGGTCTGTCTCGCTTCCGCAGTTTCCCATCCGCGATCCATGCAAAGCCATCTGCAAGTCTAAGCACCAGATAAAACCTGTCTTTGTCATGTCCCGCGATGCTTTTCACCACACTGCCAGTTTCCATCGCACACCTAAACCTTTGTCAGGATCACAGGGCCATTATCTGTAACAGCCACCGTGTTCTCATGGTGCGCGGACAAACTGCCGTCCGCCGTCAGGACTGTCCAGCCGTCGCTGAGAATCTTAACCGCGTAAGCGCCAATGTTGATCATCGGCTCAATGGCGATTGTCATACCCGCGGCGAGACGGGGACCCCGTCCCGGTTTCCCGAAATTGGGCACTTCGGGCGCCTCATGCATATCGCGGCCCACGCCGTGACCCACAAAATCCCGCACAACTCCGTATCCAAACGACTCAACGTAAGACTGTACCGCGTTAGAGACATCCCCGACCCTGGCGCCGGGTACGGCCTGTTCCATGCCTTTGTAGAAACTCGCGCGCGTGCGCTCTATGAGGAGCGCCGCTTCCTCCGAAATTTCCCCGGCGGCGAATGTCGCCGCATTGTCGCCGTGATAGCCTTTATATATCGCCCCGACGTCAATGCTCACGATGTCGCCCGGCATAATTTCACGGGTTCCCGGAATGCCGTGAATAACCGTGTCGTTAACGGATATGCAGGCGCTTGCCGGAAATCCGCCGTATCCAAGAAATGACGGAATCGCGTTCTGAGATTTAATAAACTTGTTGATGGCGTGATCAATCTGCGCCGTGGTCACCCCCGGCTTCACCATTTCCCCGCCAAGCGCAAGCGCCTGCGCGGAGATCCGACCCGCGACACGCATCAGTTCAAGTTCTGATTTTGTTTTTAAAGCGATCATAGTCCAGCCTCATTTCCCCGCAGACACGGCGCAACGCCATCAAAACCCCTATTAAGGATGTGGCCGCGGGTCGCGAAAGAGCGTCGCAAACTAAGCCTCCAACGCGGCCAGAGTCAGTCTTGTCGTGTCGCTCAGTTCTTCCTGACCCTCCACGATATAAAGCTTACCGGCGGCGTGATAATAATCTTTGAGCGGCTCCGTCTGGTCGTGATAAATCTCCAGCCGTTCACGTACGGTCTCCGGTTTGTCGTCCGAGCGGATAATGAGATCCCCGCCGCAGCGATCACACACATTGTCCTTGGCCGGAGCCTTGTACTGCAGGTGATAGCTGGACCCGCAGGAACCACAGACCCTGCGTCCGGACATGCGGCGGATAATATCCTCGTCGGATACCTCGATGTCGATCACACGATCGATTACAACGCCCATCTTGTCCAGAGTCCTGGCCTGAGCCACATTGCGGGGAAATCCGTCGAGCACGTAGCCGTGATCGCAGTCCGGATCCGAGAGGCGTTCCTTGAGCATGGAAACCACGATGTCATCAGGCACAAGAGCACCGGACTCAACATACGACTGCGCTTTCAGCCCCAAATCCGTGCCGCTTTTAATCGCTTCACGGATAATATTGCCTGTACCGATCGCCGGTATGCCGAGCCTGTCGCAAATAATTTCAGCTTGCGTCCCCTTGCCCGCGCCCGGAGCTCCCAATAAAATCAACTTCAATCAGGTCGCCTCCTAAAGATTTATTCAAGAAAACCTTTGTAATGGCGCATCATCATCTGGGATTCAAGCTGACGCACCGTATCGAGCGCGACGCCGACCACGATGATAATGGATGTGCCGCCCAGTGCGATGTTCATCTTGGCCACATTGCCCATAATAATCGGTAAAATCGCGATCGCGGCGATAAAGAGCGCGCCGACGAGCGTAATTTTGGATATGACCCGTGAGATAAAGTCCGATGTCGGTTTTCCGGGGCGGATGCCCGGAATCGCGCCGCTGTTCTTGCGCAAGTTGTTGGCCATTTCGACCGGGTTATACTGCACCGCGACATAGAAGTAATTGAACGCGATGATGAGAATCAGGTAGAGAATGGCGTAAACCCATGAGTTGTAGTCAAAGGCGCCGAGTATTTTACCCACGAGGCGCTCCGCGTTCGGGTCAATAAAGTTCTTGACCATGCTGGGAATACTGAGCAGGGCGCCCGCGAAGATGATCGGCATAACGCCGGACATCATGACTTTAATGGGAATATAGCTGGACTGGCCGCCGTACATTTTCCGTCCGACGACGCGTTTGGCGTACTGAACGGGTATCCGGCGCTCCGCGTTCGTCATCACAACAATCGCCATAATAACAACGAGGAAAAGAATAATAACGCCGGGAACAAGGAAGTAGTACTGCGTCTGTCCGCCCTTGCTGGCGAGCTCCCAATACTGGAGCATCATATTAACCGTCGACGGGCCTCTCGATATGATACCGGCGAACAGGATCATGGAAATACCGTTGCCGATACCGTTTTTATCAATCTGCTCACCCAGCCAGACCACAAGAAGCGCGCCCGCCGTAAAGCACAGGATAATACATAAAGCGGCGAAAACGCCCGAAAAACCCTCTGTATACTTAACAGCGCGGTAGTTGCGGTTCATGATGTAGTAAGCGATGGACTGGAGCAAAGCGAGGCCCAGCGTGGTATAGCGTGTAATCTTGTTGAGCTTTTTGCGCCCGTCGGCGCCCTCCTTCGAGAGGGCCTCAAGCGCCGGGATGGCAATGGTGAGCAGCTGGATTACAATGGACGACGTGATGTACGGCGAAATGCTCAGCGCGAACAAAGTCGCGTTCTGAAAAGCGCCGCCGGACAAAATGTCCAGATATCCAAGGAAGCTGCCCTCCGTGAAAAACTGGCCGAGAACCGACGAATCCAGAAAAGGCACGGGAATAGCCGACCCGATCCTGTAGACCAAAATGATCATAAGAGTGTAGATGATCTTTTTTCTCAGGTCAATAACTTTCCATGCGTTTCTAATCGTTTCCAGCAAGCTATATCACCTCGGCTTTTCCGCCGGCCTGTTCGATTTTCTGCCGGGCAGATTCCGAAAAAGCCTTGACGTTGACGGTGAGCTTTTTTGTCAGTTCGCCGTTACCGAGGATCTTGACGCCATCCAAAGTCTTTTTGAGCAGTCCCGCCTTCACAATGGCTTCGGTATCCACAACAGCGCCGTCCTCAAATTTATTGAGATCGGACACATTGACCGTCGCGTACACAGTGGCAAAGATATTGTTGAAGCCGCGCTTGGGAATACGTCTTTGAAGCGGCATCTGGCCGCCCTCGAAACCGGGGCGCACACCGCCGCCCGAACGGGCCTGCTGGCCTTTATGACCTTTGCCGGCAGTCTTTCCGTTACCGGAGCCATGGCCCCTACCCTTGCGGAAGGAGCTCTTATTGGAACCGGGAGCCGGAGAAAGTTCATGCAAATTCATATTAATCAGTGGGATATTTAGCGCCGGAGCGATAAATATTTCCTTCCTCCTTTCCGATAAACTTGCATCGCAAATTTATACGTCGCCTGTCAACCAGGCCTTAACCGTCTTGCGTTGCGCTAGCCCTCGCTCACCTCGAGAAGAT
>JAITVU010000237.1 GCA_031285645.1 Oscillospiraceae bacterium
AAATACCATGGCCAACGCCAAATAAACTGTGCGGAAAAAATTTATATAAATAAGCCGAAAGCCGTATGCGCCATCAAAATTTCATTGTCCCACTACCATAAAATGCGCCACGAGCTGGAAATTGAGTTTGAAGTGTTCACCCGCTTGCTCAACCATTCAAAAATGAAGATGGACGAGTACACAGCGGCATGATGCTCTCCTGCGAGGCTTGCGTCGCCAACGGAGAAACGCTCGAGAGCGATGCCGGGGACGACGGGCAGGATGGTAAATATTGGCTGGACGCGTAAAAATACGGTGATGAAAAAAACGCGAATACGATCGTAACGGCGCAACCGCCCCGCTGTAATGCAGCGGGGCGGTTTGCTATGATATTGTCACAACGCCGATTTTCATCGCCGCCTGCACGCAGTCGCGCGCACGCGCCATATCCGCCGTTTCAGGCGGTTTAAGGTCAGCTGTGGGCGCCGAAAGTCCCAGGCTCTCATACTTGGCGATGCCCAGGCGGTGATACGCCATCAGCTCGACTTTCTCCGCCTCGATGCCGGACAGGAAATTTCCTATCCTCTCAAGTTCGTCCACGGAATCGTTATAACCCGGAATAAGGGGCACGCGTACCCACAGCTTTGCCGCGTTTCGGGACAGGCGTGTAATGTTTTCCAGTATCAGGCCGTTGGATACGCCGGTCCCCCCACGGTGAAGCCTCTCATCAACCGCCTTAAGATCGCATATGACGAGATCAATCAGCGGTAAAACCGGGGTTATGCAATCATAATCAATGTTGCCGGCTGTTTCCACAGCCGTGTGAATTCCACCCTCGCGGCACAGGCCCGCGAGGGCGGCCAGAAAGTCAGGCTGCAGAAACGGCTCGCCGCCCGAAAAAGTCGCGCCGCCGCCCGTGTTGTGATAAAAGCTTTTGTCGGCGGCGATTTCCGCCATCACGGACTCAGGCGTCACGCGTCGGCAGGAAAGCGTAACCGCATCGTTGGGACAGGCGGCCACGCATTTCCCGCAAACAATGCATTGAGACCGCCTCGGCACCGGCGGTGTTTGCGTGATCGCGCCGGTGGGGCATGCCGCCGCGCACCGGCCGCATGCCGCGCATTTGGCGGCAAAGAACTGAAGCCTCGGCTTTTTTGGTATGGCCTCGGGGTTATGGCACCACCGGCAGGCCAGGTTGCATCCCGCAAAGAAAACCGTCGTGCGCACGCCGGGTCCGTCGTGAAGCGAAAAGGGCTGTATATTGGTGATCCACCCGTCCAAGCTAGACCTCCACAACGGCGCGGGTCGCGATTTCTTCCTGTACGCCGGGATCGAGTGTCGTAAAGTAGGCGCTAAATCCCGCCACACGCACAACAAGATCCCTGTGCTTATCGGGATTCTCAAGCGCATCCATCAACAGCGCTTTTGAATGCACATTGATCTGCATCTGCATCCCGCCGATTTTGAGATAGGTCTCGATATAATCCGCCAGTTTTTCCAGTTGCTCCTCAGACCGGAACAGGCTCGATGAGAATTTCTGGTTATGCACATAGCCGCCCGGATAATGGCGCACGGCGTCGACGCCCGCCATATCCCTGGCGACGGCCGTGGGGGACTTATACACCCGGCCCGAAACAGGACCCGCCCCGTCGGCAATAGGCTCTCCGGCTCTGCGCCCGTCAAGGGACGGGCCCGTGTGCCGTCCTTGCTGCACATACCAGCCTGTCGTCCACAGGCCGGGGGCAAAATATCCGCCGCGCGGTCCGGGCTGGGTTTCCAGCACGCCGGTGTGCGCCTCGCAAATACGGTTATAAAGGTCGACGTAACGCGGCTGGCCGTTGCCAAATCGGTTTTGCGAAGCGCGTATGCGCACAAGCAGGTCTTCATAACCCTCATAGTTGGCCATCAAGGCGTCATAAAGGTCGGAAAAGCTGTAATCGCCGCTCTCAAAAACCAGTTCCTCGATGGAGAGCAGGCTGTCGAGAACATTCGTCACGCCCGTTATGCAGACAGTGGGAAAATTATAGGTCACGCCTTTGGTGAGGTCCTGTCCGCGCTCAAGCGCGCCGTGCATCAGCGAGGACATCAGCGGGTACCCGAAACAGGCCTGCTGGGCCTTTGCCACGGCGTACACACAGTCGCGGTTGATGGCGCAGGCATGGCGCACCTGCGTCTCATAGGCCTGCATGATATCATCCATTGTTTTAAAATCGCACAGACAGCCCGTCTGCGGACCCAGCTGTTCCGTATGCCCGATGCGCCGCCCATCGTTGAGCGCCAGTTCCAAACACATGAGGGTGTTGACGTGCGCGCCCAGAGTCTGGCCGTGCAAAAGGCCGACCAGAGCGGGCTCCACACAGCCCACCACGCCGTATTCGGCGGCAAGGGCGCGGTCCACGCCCCAGCTCTCAAGCGCCGCGATCATAAGGGGATCGGAGAAGATGGCCGGCAAACCCGTCCCGACGCCCACAACGGAAACCGCCCTTTTCCACAGGTCCTTGTCAACATTTTCATGCCAGCGGAAGCTGAGCAGGGGATGCGTCGACTTTGTTTTCACCAATGTGTCCAAAGCCAGCCATGTGAGATCATTGCCGATGTCGTTGCCCATAGCGTCGCAGCCGCCCACCGTCATGTTGCAGAAATTGACGATGTCGCGGGGCCAAATGGCGTTTTCCATCAGTTTGATGTAAAAAGCCTCCACCAGTTCCCCGGCTCTGTCCATATCC
>JAITVU010000268.1 GCA_031285645.1 Oscillospiraceae bacterium
AAGGTTGTTGAAATGCAGTCGGAGGCCGGCGCGGCCGGTGCTGTGCATGGCTCATTGGCGGCCGGCGCCATGACGACGACCTATACGGCGTCACAGGGCCTTCTGCTCATGATCCCGAATATGTACAAAATAGCGGGTGAGCTTCTGCCCAATGTCATCCATGTGTCCGCCCGAGCCGTCGCGTCCCACGCGCTCTCTATTTTCGGCGACCATTCGGACGTGTATGCTTGCCGTCAGACCGGCTACGCCATGCTCGCGTCCGCGAGCGTGCAGGAGGTTATGGACCTCTCCGCCGTCGCGCATCTGGCCACAATCAAGGGCCGCGTGCCTTTCCTGCATTTCTTTGACGGTTTCCGCACCTCCCATGAAATCGATAAAATAGAAGTGTGGGACTTTGATGATCTCGCCGAAATGGTGGATCAGGATGCGCTGGAGCGTTTCCGCAAGAACGCGCTCAATCCCGAACACCCAGTTCAGCGCGGCACGGCGCAAAACCCTGACATTTTCTTCCAGGCCAGGGAATCCGGCAACAAGTTCTACAATGCCCTTCCCGGCGTTGTCGAGGAATACATGGGCAAGGTCAACGCCAAACTCGGCTCCGATTACAAGCTCTTCAACTATTATGGCGCGCCCGACGCCGAGCATGTCATCATCGCGATGGGTTCCGTGTGCGAGACCATCGAGGAGACCATTGACTATCTCGCCTCAAAAGGCCAGAAAGTCGGCCTTGTCAAAGTGCACCTGTACCGCCCCTTCTGCTCGGATAAGCTGATCGAGGCGATTCCCGCCTCCGCCAGGACAATCTCCGTGCTTGACCGCACAAAAGAGCCCGGCGCAATCGGCGAGCCGCTTTATCTCGACGTTGTTTTGGCCCTTAAAGGCAGCAAGTTTGACCAGACGCCGATCTATTCCGGCCGCTACGGCCTCGGCTCCAAGGACACTGTCCCCGCGAATATCATGAGCGTTTATGAAAACGCCAAGACAGGCAAAACACCGCGCTTTACAATCGGCATTGACGACGATGTGACCTATTTGTCCTTGCCTATCGGCGAGAATCCCGATACGGCGCCCGCGGGCACAACGAGCTGCAAGTTCTGGGGCCTCGGCGCGGACGGCACCGTCGGTGCGAACAAAAACTCCATCAAGATCATCGGCGATCACACCGACATGTACGCGCAGGCTTATTTTGATTACGACTCCAAAAAATCCGGCGGCGTTACAAAATCGCATCTGCGTTTCGGTTCAAAGCCCATCAAATCCACCTATCTTGTCAGCAAGGCGAATTTTGTCGCCTGCCACAACCCATCCTATGTAGATAAATACGACATGGTGTCCGATTTGCTGCCCGGCGGCACCTTCCTGCTCAATTGCGGCTGGGATATGGCCGAGCTTGAGCGCCGCCTGCCCGGCGATATGAAGAAATACATCGCCGACAACAACATTAAATTCTACACCATCGACGGCATCTCCATCGGCCGCGAAATCGGCCTTGGCGGACGTATCAACACCGTTTTGCAGTCCGCGTTCTTCAAGCTGGCCAACATCATTCCCATTGATGACGCCGTGAAGTATATGAAGGACGCCGCTACGGCTTCCTATGGCCGGAAGGGCGAGAAAATCGTCAAGATGAACCACGACGCCATCGACCGCGGCGTGACGGACGTCAAGGAAGTCAAGGTGCCCGATTCCTGGAAGAGCGCGTCCGGCGCCATCGCGTTTAATAAGGCCGAAGGCGACGATAAAGTCCTGACTGAGTATATCGATAAGATCCTCACGCCCGTCAACGCGCAAAAAGGCGACAAACTGCCTGTTTCCGCTTTTGACGGCCGCGAAGACGGCACATTCCCGCTCGGCTCCTCCGCTTATGAAAAACGCGGCATCGCCGTCGAGGTGCCTTGCTGGAAGAGCGAAAACTGCATCCAGTGCAACTTCTGCGCTTATGTGTGCCCGCACGCCGTTATCCGCCCCGTGCTTATGACCGAGGCTGAGGCCGCGTCCGCGCCGTCCTCAATGAAGATGATGGACGCGACCGGGATGCCCGGCTATAAATTCGCCATGACGGTTTCCGCGCTTGACTGCACGGGCTGCGGCAGCTGCGCCAATGTCTGCCCCGGCAAGAAGGGCGAGAAGGCGCTTGTGATGCAGGATCTCGACACCCAGCTTGGCGAGCAGGAAATCTTTGCTTACGGCTTCAACCTGCCTGAGAAGAAGGAAGTCGCCGATAAATTCAAGGAGACCACCGTCAAGGGCAGCCAGTTTAAACAACCTTTGCTTGAATTCTCCGGCGCGTGCGCGGGCTGCGGCGAGACCCCTTACGCCAAGCTTGTCACCCAGCTCTTCGGCGACCGCATGTATATCGCGAATGCCACAGGCTGTTCCTCCATCTGGGGCGGTTCCGCGCCGTCCACACCGTACGCTAAGAATAAACAGGGCCACGGCCCCACATGGGCGAACTCCCTGTTTGAGGACAACGCCGAGTACGGCTACGGCATGTTCCTTGGCCAGAAGGCCATCCGCGACCGCCTTGAGCGCAAGACAAAAGAACTGATCGCCATAGACTGGTGTCAGGCTCCGCTGAAGGAAGCCGGGCAAAAATGGCTTGATACCATGAACGACGGTAAGGCTAACAAGGAAGCGACCGAAGCTTATGTTACTCAGTTGGAACAGGGCATACTCGGCGTTGATGAGGCGATTGCGTTCCTGTCCGATAAGACCGATGACCAGTCTAAAGAGTTCCTCACACATATGAAGGGGCTTAAGGCTGCCGGTAAAACCGCCTGTGACTGCGAAGCCTGCACTCTTGCCGGCGAGATTCTTGCCGACAAGGAGTTCCTTGCCAAGAAATCCATCTGGGTCTTCGGCGGCGACGGCTGGGCTTACGACATTGGCTTCGGCGGTCTCGACCATGTCATCGCCTCCGGCGAAGATGTGAATATCCTGGTCTTCGATACCGAGGTTTATTCCAATACGGGCGGCCAGTCCTCCAAATCCACTCAGACCGGCGCGATCGCGCAGTTTGCCGCGGCCGGCAAGGAAGTGAAGAAGAAGGATCTCGCGGCCATCGCCATGAGCTACGGCTATGTGTACGTGGCGCAGATTGGCCAGGGCGCCGATTATAACCAGTGCATCAAGGCCTTTAACGAGGCCGAGAGCTATAACGGCCCGTCCATCATCATCGCCTATGCGCCCTGTATCAACCACGGTATCCGCATCGGCATGGGCAAGAGCCAGACCCAGATCAAAAACGCGGTGGCGGCCGGTTACTGGCATCTCTTCCGCTTTGATCCCCGCCTGGCTCTGGAAGGCAAGAACCCCTTCCAGATGGACAGTAAAGCGCCGACAGCGTCTTACAAGGAGTTCATCTCCGGCGAGGTGCGTTACAGCTCCCTCGCACAGGCCAATCCGGAGCGCGCCGACGATCTTTTCGGCCGTGCCGAGGCTGTCGCGAAGGATAAGTATGAACACCTGATCCGCCTCAGCAAACTTTACGAGGCATAAATCCGTAGGTTCGTATATTGCTGCGAACAGCCACAGCTTCAAAGGCGTCAGGTAAAAAGACAAACACTGATACTGCAATCACAGGCAGTATCAGTGTTTTATTTATTGAAAAGCAGAGCAGTGAGCACAGGAAGCGAGTACCCACTTACCTTGAAATTGCCTGAGGAGAACTTCAAGGTTGTCCCTTGTTTTATACTGGTTTCGGTTTAAAACAGTCCCGCCGACTGTTTTAAACATGTGGCATACGCCACATGTAGTCGCCTGTACAGGCGGCCGAAACGTCGTTCATAAGGATTCCCGCGCATAGCGCGGATGCGGGCTGCGCCCGCTGATTTAAAACAGTGTCACTGTTTTAAATCGAATCCACTATATAGAAGACAGGGGAAGAGTTGTGCTTACATGGTCATTTAGCAGCAAACAAAAAAAACGCGGTTGAATATTTTCCTTATTTGCTATATACTGGCAGTATCCAATGAACGCCGCATAATTGCGGCGTTCGGCAAAGGAGAAATGACAATGAAATATGCGGTCTTTACCGTTGGCCTTCCCGAGTATACGCCTGAACAGGCGCTGGAAAAGCTCAAATACCATGGCTACGACGGCGTCGAGTGGCGCGTGACAAAAATTGACCCTGAAAAGGCGGGTGATAAGCCTTCTTATTGGGGAAACAACCTTTGCACGGTGGACGAGGCGCGCGCGCTGGCGCTGGCGCCGGAGATCAAGGCTTTGAGCAACAAGTTTGGGCTTGAGATCTGCGGCCTTGGCACCTATCTCAGAAGCAGCGCCGATCCTTGTGCGCTTGAGAACCTCATGCTCGCGGCCAAGGCTATGGGTACGGCGCAGATCCGTGTCAGCCCCGATGTCTATGACGGCAGTGTTCACTACAGGCAGCTGTTTGATCAGGCGCTTAAGGATTATGCCGTGGTGGAGGGTCTGGCCCGGAAACATGGGATAAAGGCTGTTATCGAGATGCATATGAATACGATTGTGGCGTCCGCAAGCGCCGCCTACAGGCTGGTATCCAACTTTGATCCCGCCTGTATCGGCGTGATATATGATACCGGCAACATGGTTTACGAGGGCTTTGAGGATTATAAAGCGGGCCTTGAAATCCTGGGGGATTACCTCGCCCATGTTCACATCAAGAATGCCATATGGAAACTGGACGCTGAGGAAGACGATGTTAAGCGTTTCAAGCCTGACTGGGCGCCGTTCAAGGGCGGGCACGCCGATTTTAAGCGATTCTTCAAAGCGCTTAAATCGGTGGGGTATGACGGTTGGATCAGCTTTGAGGATTTCTCCGATGAGCAGTCGCCGGATGAAAAGCTTAAGGACAATCTTGAATACATAAAAGATGTGGTTTCAAAGGCGTGAAGGCCGCACATCCTAAGTCTCGGAACGTTTGAAAAGCGCACATTGAAATGGATCGTTGTGGCACAAGAAGCGGCAAAAACGGTGAGGATTTTTCCTCACCGTTTTTATTTAAACGATCATATAAGGCTAATAATTTGTTCTATTTCCTGTAGGACAAAGTATTGTATTATGCCAGGTTGATAATGGGCCGCAATGGTATTTCAGATTGATAAACCGATTCCTTTTGAACCGCACTGTCCTCGATTATACGGCCGTCGTGCACACGGACAACGCGCATGGCCTGTGCCGCGACCTTGTCGTCATGTGTGATCAGGATGACGGTCTTTCCGTCTTTCCAAAGTTCCTTGAGTATTTTAAGCACGTCTTTGCCGGACCGCGAATCCAGATTGCCTGTCGGCTCGTCCGCCAGAATAATGGGCGGTTTGGCGGCGATGGCGCGCGCGATGGCGACACGTTGCTGCTGCCCTCCGGACATTTGGGCGGGCTTGTGGTGGATGCGCCCCGAAAGTCCCACTTTTTCCAGCGCGTCCAGCGCCATAAGGCGCCGCTTCTCTCTTGGAATACCGCGGTACAGGAGGGGCAGTTCCACATTTTCCAGCGCGTTCATTGTGGGTATCAGGTTAAAGCCCTGAAAGATAAATCCGATCTGCTGGTTGCGGATAACGGAAAGCGCGTCATCGCTCATATGTGTGACGGAGCGGTTATCGAGATAATAATCCCCCTGTGTGGGCATATCAAGGCAGCCGAGCATGTTCATCAGAGTAGATTTGCCCGAACCCGAGTCGCCGATGATGGCCACGAATTCTCTGTCGTGTATGGACAGGGAAACACCGTCCAGAGCCCTGACTTCATTATCGCCGGGAACATATATTTTAAAGACATCGACGAGCTGAATCATGGCCTGCATACGCCGCTTCCTTTCTTCTGAAGTCGAATAACTGCATGGAAATGAATTGTTTCTTTTTTCGATTGCCCTGAAGTTGATTTACTATAGTATGGGCGAAAAAGTGTTAATTATTACGTCTGTATTGTTAAGAAACTAATATATTTTAACAGTTTATAAAGGGCTCACTCCGCAACCCTTTTTGATTAAGGGTTGCGGAGCGGCCCCTAAATAGTCCGCTGCCACGCTTCGCATGGATAATGACGGATGACTAACGCCAGAAGCGGAACGTGCTTATAATAACGTCGGCGCCGTCCTGAATATGTTCCCTGATCACAGGCTTGAGCCGCGAGAGTTCATCACGAACATCTTTAAGCGCCTCCTTGACGTCCTGCCTTGTCTCCCTGGCCGTATCTCTTAAATCATCCATCGTCTCGCGCCAGACGTCATAAGCGCCCTTGTCCCATTCATCATCCCACGAACTGTCATAATCATCTGATGAGTGCCAGCCGTTTTCATACGCAACCCAGTGCTCGTCATCATCATACCAGACGTCGGTTTCATAAGAATAGTCGCTGTATGCATGCGGGGAAACGGCGCTCTCGGCTGAGTATACGGCCTCAGTATCTTCAAGCGCGCCATAGACAGTTCTGCTGTAAGCGCCGTTAAAACAGCGGATGTCCAACTCAACGGCAAAAACAGCCAAAGAACACATGAAAATAACAATAACGCCCGCCGTTGCCGCAACAAAACTGATTAAACGCATCAGCATATGAAATCCTCCAATTTTACACATCATGTGGCTGTGGCATCCGGTTGCTTTGTCATACTAATCCGCTTTTAAAATCAGCTACTCAACTATCGCTCAAAACGCTTTCTTCTCAAAGAAAGCATCGCTCTGTTTCGTAGGATTTTATATGCGGATTAGTATCACCTGCCATAGCTTGTGTCTCTATCATTATAGCAAAAGTAAAAATAACCGGACCGTTATTATTTACTTCCCGCCGCTATAAGTATAGATAATGAAAACTAAAATGACAGATAGGCTATATAAAAATAAGATGAAAATAGGATTAAAAATGTAAGCGCCGCCAATATCTAGGCAGCGCTTATCCAATAAATTAGTGTTTAGGCCTCCCCGGATATCATGATATCCATGGTGGCGTTTTTCAACTGAGCGCGCACCTGATCCGAAATGCTGTCAAACAGCTTGTGATACGGGCATTGGCCGTTTACATTCCTGTGGCAGACATGGTCGATATTCAGGCAGCGGCTGAATTCATAAGGCCCCTCAATCGTTTCGAGAATATCGTGGACACTGATCTCATTCAGCGGTTTAGCGATTTCATATCCTCCCAAGGCCCCCTTGTATGAGCGGACAATACCGCCGGCAACCAGTTTGCTGAGTATTTTCAGTGAAAACCGCAGTGTGACATCGTTGTTTTCGGCGATGGCCTGAGCGCCTATACGCTTATTGTGACGGGATAAATAATCGACAATCCTGATTGCATAATCGGTCTCCAAAGTGATGTGCATATTCCCCTCCATTTATCGCGTCCCGGGGCGCGGTCTTTAAAGGCCCACGGCGAAGCCCGGCATTATTTATAATAGTCTGAGGCAAGGAAAACGGCGTATCCCGTTAAAAAAGCTTCCGAATATGAATCAGCCCGGAGCCGCAAATCCGCCGCGCTTTGAAAAGGCACGGCGCCATTGCGCGGTTCTGCGCAATGGCCAAGGCGGCTTGCCGCCTTGGAAGATTTGCGGCGTTGGGGATTATGCAAAGATGTAAGGCTATTTATGAGTGCCGTCGCTTACGGTAATATGTACGCCGCTGCCTTGCGGCACGGCTGCGCCCGGACCGGGCACCTGAGTCATCACATTTCCCGGAGGGACACTGTGGCTGACCTGCTTTGAAACGCGTGAAACAATAAAGCCGGACACTTTCAGTTTGGATATGGCCGAACTCACAGTCAG
>JAITVU010000296.1 GCA_031285645.1 Oscillospiraceae bacterium
GTAACGGGTACAGGCGCGTGCTTACCTCAGCGCACACCGCTTCAACTTCTTCTATTGCTCCGCCGATAACGGCTGCCATCCCACCCGGCGCGCCGTGTCCGGCGCCGCGCATCAGCTCGCCTCTTACCCGCACCATTTTAACGCCATCCTCAAAATCAATAGCGCCGGAACAAACCAGGGCCGTTATTTCACCGACACTGTGGCCGGCCATATAATTGGGCCTGATTCCGTATTCCTGTGTCATAACCTGAAAGGCGGCATAACCGTAAACAAGCAAGGCAACCTGTGTATTCTCGGTTTTATCCAGCTCGACAGACGGGCCTTCCAGGCAGATGCGGGACAAATCCATGTGCAGCAGATCACCGGCCCTGATAAACACGTCCTTAAATATCTGATACCGCTCGAACAGCGGCTTTCCCATTCCGACATACTGGGCGCCCTGGCCGGGAAATACATAAGCAATTTTTTTCATGTGCCATCCCTCTATAGCAGTTGATCAATACAGCGCCTGATATTACCGGCCGCCTGAATTAAGAATTTTTCTTCCTGATCGGACAAATCGGGAACAGATACGTTTTTTATACCGCCCGCCCCTATTACAGCGGGCAAGCTGATGTAAATGTCATTCATATTACCATTGCCTTCCGGAAAGACGGAAACCGGCGTCAGCATCCTGACGTCATACAAAAGCGCTTTTATAATGCCCATCAGCGACGCCGTCACCCCATACTGCGTGGACCCCTTGCCGAGCACAATGCGCTCCGTCTCCGTCTCTATATCCGAGGCGATATCGGAGAGAAAGGCCGTTGTGTCCATATGGCTGTTAAAATGATGGTGTTTGGCACATACGCCTTTTATCGTGACGCTGCCCCTGGGAATAAACTTCTTTTCCGCATGCTCCCCAATACAAAAAGCCGTGATTTCATGAGGCTCGATATCGAGCCTCAGCGCCATGTGATGAATCGCGCGTATCGTGTCGATGTATGTCCCGGTTCCGATAACGCTTGTCGCGGGCAAACCCGACAGCTTCCAGACATAGTACGCGATTGCGTCCACCGGATTTGTCAATACGACGATCACGCCGTTAAAACCGCTTTCCATAATCATCGGAACCGTTTCTTTCATAACAGCGCCGGACTGCCGCAGCAAATCCGTGCGTCTCATCCCCGCTTTGTAGGGAGGTGACGCTGTTATGATCACAATATCCGCATCGGCGCAGTCGGAAAAGCCTCCCTCGTATATGGCCGCTTTGTGATTCAAGTACGACTGCGCATGCCGTAAATCACGAACATGGGCCCATACCCGCTCCTTATTTGTATCCATCAAGACTATATCATCACATACGCGGTCGATCATTAAGTGATACGCTATTGTGGACCCCACCGTGCCTGAGCCAAGCACGGCTATTTTTTTGCGGCGCCTATCCCCCATTTCAACACGCTCCCATATGATCCCTGAAACTTGTGATCTCATCGCATAATATTTGGAATTCCCCAAGCGTGAGCTGCTGATCGCTGTCGGAAAGGGCTTTGGCGGGGTCACTGTGCACCTCAACCATCAGCCCGTCCGCGCCGCAGGCAATCGACGCCTTGGCGATCGGGCCGACAATATCCTTCCTGTGCCCCAGTGAATGGCTTAAATCTACAACAACGGGCAATGCCGTATCCTTTTTCAAGATTGCAACGCTGCTCAAATCGAGCGTATTCCTGGTGCTGCTTTCAAACGTGCGAATGCCCCTCTCGCACGCAATCACATTCCTGTTCCCGTTCGAAACAATATATTCCAGCGCGTGAAGAAACTCATCCAGCGTCGACATCAGCCCTCGTTTAAGCAAAACCGGATGCCGCGTCCGGCCAACCTCCTTTAACAGAGCTGTATTGTGCATGCTTCTTGAGCCTATCTGAATGATATCAACATGATCCAGCACAGCTTGCAGGTTCTGTACATCCAGAAGCTCAGATATGCTGAGTAAATTGAATTTCTCACAGGTGTATTTCAGCATTTTCAGGCCTTCCAGTCCCAGTCCCTGGAAATCATAGGGTGACGTCCGCGGTTTGTACGCGCCGCCGCGCATAATCTTCACGCCATTGTGAACCAGCGCGCACGCCACCGACTCCATTTGGGCTTCGCTCTCTATAGAGCAAGGACCCGCTATCATATTGAGCGCGGCATTCAGGCCCAGCATTTCACCCATTGCTGAAAATTCAGCTTCTCTAACCAATAACCGACGATCCAAGCCTCTCATCTCTTTTCGTTGTCAACTCGTATACCTTTTGAAACGGGTGTTTAAAGCGTGCGGCGCGAGGACTATGTCAGCAGGCGCTCAATTGTCTCTTCGCTGAGATTCTGTGCCCGCATATAGGTCATTAAATAGTCGGCTATTTTGTCCTCCTGCACGCCCATTTTAAAGAGCTCATAACGAAGCTGTTTGCGCTTCAGCGTGTAATGCGCCGGCAGCTGTGAAACGGATTGACTCAATATGTTGTAAGCAATCATGAGATAATGCGCATGATCCTTCATCGGCCCTAAATCAAAGACCGCCGCATGGGGCTTGGAGAAATTGCTGCTGCCGCCGATATGGATGACGTCGTTGGAAAAGTAATTATCCGGGTTCTGGTCGCGCACAAGCGCCAGGCGATAACCGTGATGCCGGGCAATCAGCTGATAAAGAAGCATCGTATCGAAAAAATCGATCTCGACCGTACCCGGGTAAACCCCGTCGGCAAAATAATGCCCAACTACATTTTTGTGTGTCTGCGTCAGGATATCGGAATGTGTGTGGATTACTTTATCCTTTTCGCTGTAAATATAGGTGCGGGGCGACAGTGGATAGCCCAATGCCGTCAGTTTATCGCGCACATCCGCATTCACAAACAGGAAGTACGAATTGAGGAAAACGATATCGGGATTCCCCGTCCCCCTGCACGAGAAGGCACAATTGATGGCCGTCTCGCCGTCCATTCGCGTCATCTCGTAAAAGAGCCCGGGGTTAAAAACAAAACAGTCGATGTCCATCCAGCCGAAGTCCGACTCACTGCCGTCAAATATCAACTTCCAGGCATCATTGTCGTCACAGTACTCATCAATCAGAAAAAGCGGCCTGTTAACACGCGTGTCCAGAAACCTTTTTTCCTCATCCGTAAGTCCCGCACCAATCAGAATAACGTTGACATCATCCGGGACAAACGACAAGGATTTAACGGCCCAGAACAGGAGCTCGGTGGTAAAAAAGACATAAAACGGATTCTCGCTTTTATGTAATGCCCGAAACGCCCTGAATTTCTTGAGATACGTGTCAAAGTCCAGCTGCTGCATATCTAAAAACCTCCGTTATGTGAATCTGAGAATCTGTTTTATACGTCCGTAAAAACTATCCGTTCGCGCTGGAATAACGGCGCAGGGCGGCCTTCCACAACACTCTTGACAGTATAAACAGAAGGATCGTGACAAAAACGCTCCATAATCCGAGCGGTACGCTTAAACGCCCTGTCAGAAACATCGGCGCCGGGTTGCCAAACAAAAGTATGGGGATTGTGTAAATAAAGATATTTCGGAAAACCTTGCCATAGGCGCTGACCGGAATACGGTTCATATCGCTCAGGCTGCTCGCGATTTCATGCAGCGCCCCGACGCGCACGGCTGTGAACGAAAAAAGATGAAGCAGGAACATAAATAAGTACATTGTAAACACACTGTTAAACAAAAAGAAAACATATCCCAGCAGCGTCAGCGGGTTCAGGTGCAGACCCAGCCGGATGACCGCCGCGATGATCATGACAATTCCGCCGAGAATTCCGGCGACGATCGTCGGTATCTCTATAAAATACGTTGAAATATAAAACTGCAGAGAGATCGGTTTTGTCATGAGTAAATCCAACGTGCCGTTTCGAATGCCGTTTGGCAGCGTTACAATCAGATTGACAAGAAAAAGAGAGACATACAGGCTGTTGACGAACATGAATGATCCGCTGAACAACAGGACGTCATCCGCGCTGAGCTCATACCGCCCTGCTACCCGCCGGCCTTCACGAATACCAAGTTCAGGGCCTGTTGTAACCATCCGGCAGTGTTCCATGCCGGGACTGTAGCGCCGGAATACCTCTATGTAACACTGTGCCTGCTCACG